>NZ_CDLUDY010000283.1:0-13194 GCF_975968855.1 Petrachloros mirabilis | reverse complement strand
CTCGGTCACGCCATAGCCTTCGATCGGTCCAATGCCGAATTGATCTTCAAAGGCTTGAGCCAATCGCGCTGGAAGCTTCTCTGCACCGGTGACTATGACCCGCAATGAGCTGAACTGCTCGGGAGTGCAGCGGCGGGCATACAGTTGGAGAAACGTCGGCGTGGTGACAAGGAATGATATGCGGTAACGTCGTACGAGTTCGCCGATAGCGACCACGTCAAGCGGTGAGGGATGAAACACGATACTGGCGTTATTGAACATGACGAACCAGAAGACGAGATAACCGAACGAATGGAAGAAAGGCAGGATTCCAAGGACCCGTTCTTTTTCATAGAGGTGTAGGACCTGTGTGGCTCCCTGCGCGTTTGCGTCGACATTGAAGTGCGACAGCATGACACCTTTCGGTTCTCCGGTGCTGCCGCTGCTGAAGATGATCGTCGCAAGGTCATCGATCGTCGTCGGGACCCGTTGCCCGCAGGCCATTTCGATCAGGCGTGCAGGAGCGCACAGTCCTAGGGAAGCGGCGAGCAATTTCTTTCCTGTGCCAATCGTTTTGGCAACGTCTTCAAGCCAGATCATCGTAGGCCCGTCCGGCAATTCGAGCTTGGCCTTCTTGATAAACGCACGGCTCGAAACAATGGTCCGAATTCCAGCCAGCCGCACAGCTGCTTCCAGTCCGCTTTTGCCAACCGTGTAGTTGAGGTTTACGGTGGTCTTGTCGCACAGAGGCGCGGCCACATTGACCAGGGCGCCCGCAACGCTCGGAGGAAGAAGAATTCCAACGTGCTGTTGCCCTTGCCAGTATTTTCGGAGCGCCCTGGCGAGTGCGATCGATCCGATAAGCGCTTGAAACGAGGATACATGCGGGCGACTGTGGTCCGCCATGACGAACCGGAACGGGCGCTTCCTCATCGCGCGGATAAATTCACGGTGCAGTGGGAGTCGATCGTTTTTCCTGAGATACCACGCGGCTTCGCCGAGGGCACGAATGGCGCGGCGTAGTTCGTGAGCCGGTGTATCCGATGGAAGAGGTGTCCCGAACGAGACGGTGACAGGGTAGGGGATCCGCTCCGGAAGTTTCCATAGGAAGCGGCCATGATTGAAGCTGAAGATGCTTCCCCAGACACGGTCCAGATGAACAGGAATAATCGGCGCCGTCTTACCCTTCATGATGCGCTCGAATCCGCGCCGGAATGGCAGCAACGTTCCGGTGCGGGTGATCTGACCTTCCGGAAACAGGCAGACCATCTCACCCTTGTCGATGGCAGTACCGGCATCACGGAGCGCGCGCAGAACCATGCGCAGCCCGCCGTGCGATGATATGGGTATCACCCCGAGCATCTTCATGAACGGTTTGAGTATCGGCTGCTCCGCGTACTGCGCATCAACGACGAATCGAACCGGCCGGTCGACGCTGGCGATGAGCAGGAAGCCATCGATGAATGACACGTGGTTGGGCACAAGAAGCGCGCCTCCACGATCCGGCACATGCTCGTGTCCGATGATTCTAAGCCGATACAGACTGTTGGTGAGGATCACCAGAATCAATCGCAGGAATGCATCCGGCAAGAGGTGCAGAGACCATACGACACCACCGGCCGTGACAGCCGCTGTGGCCAGCATAATTCCGCTGCTTGAGAGCCCTGCGTTTGCGAGCGCACCACCGCTCAGGGAACCCAGCATGATGCCGGTAAACACACCGGTGTTGGAGAGGGCGATGACAGCTCCGCGTCGATCCGCCGGAGCCTTCCATTGGACCATGGCATTGAGAGGAACAAAGATAAATGAGCATGAGACACCGAGCAGGGTCATCAGCGCCAATGTTCCATACAATTGAGGAGTGAGGAAACCCAAGAGACTCAGTAGAAAGGCTGTAGCCACTGCGCCTAATGGAATCAATCCATACTCGATTCGGGATTTCGAAAGACGACCGACGATGATGGCGCCGAGCCCTATCCCGACCGACAGAAGCGTCAGCGGAAGTCCGGAGAGGGCGTCAGAGAGATGCAGGACCGCTTTGGCGTATACCAGGATGTCCTGACCAAAGAGACTCGCAATGGTCCAGAAAAATATTTGTCCCCCAACCGCCAGCCGAAGCAGACGCTCGTTGCGAATGGCGCGCCAGGCTCCTTGCCAGGTTGCGAATATGCCTCCCTCCGCTCGAGCAGGAGGCACGTGAGGGACAAACCAGGAAGCGATTAAACCGACAAGGGACAGGAGAGCCAGGACAAGAGCGGCTAGCCACGTTGTCTCACCTGCGCCCTGAAGCAGGAATCCCCCGGCGGCTGTTCCGGTTAAGATCGCCGCGAACGTCCACATTTCCAGCACGCCGTTACCCGCTGCGAGTTTCTCATGGGCAATGAGTTCGGGAAGAATTCCGTACTTAGCGGGGCTGAACAATGCGCTCTGCATGCCCATACCGCCTAAGACGATGAGTGGAAGCCATCCGCCCTGCGGGGTGATGAACAGGCTTAGGGTACCGGCGGCCATCAGAACCACTTCCAGCAATTTCATGATGATGATGACGGTGCGTTTGCTCATCCGGTCGGCCAGAACACCGGAGACCGGGGAAAACAACACGAGAGGAAGTGTGAAGATCACGAATGCGATTGTCGTCTGAGTTTGGGCGGCAGTTTCGAATTCGGGA
Organism: Petrachloros mirabilis; assembly: GCF_975968855.1. Taxonomy (NCBI): domain Bacteria; kingdom Bacillati; phylum Cyanobacteriota; class Cyanophyceae; order Synechococcales; family Petrachlorosaceae; genus Petrachloros; species Petrachloros mirabilis. Next base: position 10,547 of record NZ_CDLUDY010000283.1, on the reverse strand, counting down.
CCGGGTGCAATGGAGGCGGAAAGCTGGCGGATAGCCAGCAGCGCGACCATCAGCTTCCAGGCGTTATCATTGAATGCGCCGAAAAACTGGGCGACCAAAAGGCCGCGAAGTAAACGAGAGGGCTGAGGCTGTGGTGAGGGAGTCGTCAAGGTCGAATCATTTGCGCTGGTAACTATGCGCAGTCTGCCAGGTAACGTGAAGACATGCAAATATTTCTCGGTGGGTTGCTTGAGCAACCCACCTGTTTCATTTCTTGCTGGCCCCATACACTCGCAGATGCGGTGAACGATCCAGGGGTTTAGGCGATTTGAGAAGCTGTGCCGTTGTATAGGAATAGACTTTTTTATCGTCCTACCAAGGACAATATCGGGACGTAAGTTACCAAGAGGACGACGAGCAGCATGAGCAGGAAGAAAGGAATTGTATTCCGACATATTTGCCCTAGCGGCTTATCGAACCGGTAAGAGGCAAAGAACAGGTCCAGACCGACGGGTGGTGTCAGGTATCCCAATTGAAGATTGACCAGAAATATCATCGCCAAATGAACCGGATCTATCCCAAAAATTTGACTGATCGGCTGTATGAGCGGCACCACGATGCTGATGGCAGAGAAGATATCCAGCAGACAGCCGACGATAAGCAAGAACACATTCAGGGCGAGGAGAAAGACCAGAGGTGAGTGCACGTGAGACTCAAACCACTCGGCCGCTTTCATGGGAATTTCGGCGTCAACAAGGTAGTTAGTAAGGCCCATGGCCACACCAAGAATCGCAAACACGCCTCCGATAAGATGAAGGCATTTGCCTAGAACTTCTGGGAGTTCTCGACGCGGGCTCAACTCCCGATGGACGACGAGCTCGATGAAGAGGACATAAACGGTTGTGATGGCAGCGGTTTCGATCAGGGTGCCGAATCCTCCGAAGAGGCTCACCAATACGATGACTGGGATGAAGATTTCCCACTTCGATTCCCATGCCGCGGCGAATAATTCCCGCATTTCAAAAGGGACGCATTCTCCCTGAGCCCGTCGGCCTTCGCGTACCCCAAGCGTGCATACGGCTCCGACGAGCAGCAGTCCCGGTATGATGCCTGCCTGAAATAGGTCGAGGATGGAAACATGGGCCACGACGCCGTACAAGATGACGGCAAGGCTAGGAGGAAACAACAGGCCGATGGAACCGGTGGCGGTGAGGAGTCCGACTGAAAACCGTTCTCCATATCCGTTACCCAGGAGTACTGGGAGCATAAGACCTCCCAGTGCCAAAATAGTGACTCCCGACGCGCCGGTAAAAGTTGTGAAGAACGCGGAGAGCAGCGTGACCACAATCGCAAGACCGCCAGGAAGCCATCCAAAGAGCGCTCGAAAAAGGCGGACGAGTCTTCTGGTTGCCCCTCCCTCAGCCAGGATATAGCCGGCCAGTGTGAAGAGAGGGATGGCGGGGATTGACGGAGAGACTACCAGCCGATAGGTTTCGACAGGGATTGCGGCAGCCGGTGTTCCTTCGACCTGAAAAAGGAGCAATGTGGCTCCACCGATGATCACAAAGATCGGCATGTTGAGAAAGGCTGCAACAAGTAGAACGGCAAGGCCCGTCCAGAGGAGTTGAGATGCCCAAGGCATCAGCAGAAATCCAATGACGCAGGCAAAGGGAATTCCGAGAGCCGCGATGAACCGGTCTCGCATATTCCCAGCCCGCATCATGAAGTGGATTGCTATCGTGGCGTAGGCCGTTGGCAGGATGGCCTCAACAACCCAGACGGGCAGCCACCCCGCAATAACGACGGGGGAGTTCGCATCTGCGAGAACAAATTGAAGGGCGGCCCAGCACAACCCGCTTGCAATGGTAGTTGCACAAATCGCTCCTGCAACATTTCCTGCCCGCCGGCCCCATTGAGGGAGGAGGCTGCATCCGGCCAAAAAAGTCAGATGCTTTCCGTCCCGTGCGGCAAGCACGGCACCGAGAAATCCCGCCCACAGCGTGAGCCCTTGGACATAACTGGCGGAGCCAGGTAAACCTGCGTTGAAAACTTTGCGGAGAATTATTTCGAGGACTGGCAGTGCAGCCATGGCAAGAAGGACCGTACTGGCTAAGCTGTTTTCCAGCGACCGCCAAATAGAATGGGCACTCTGCACCATGACGCGGCATTTCATTTCAACGAGCTTCCTTGTAGCGAATTGGACACTACTTCTTCAGGACCAGCTGGCGAAAGGCAATTCAAGGAGACGGTACAGTTGTGCGGAATTGATCGCGGAGTTGCTCTGCTTCCACTACAAGCCCCTTGGGCACTGCCTCGCCCAGAATCACTGGGTAATTTGCACGAAACCGTGTTTCCCACTCGGCTCTGACATCGGACGGTACGGGATGAACCACGAGGCCGTGTTCTTTCATGACGCGTACTGCGTCTGCGTTGTGATGTCGAACTTTTGTGAGGAAGCGCTGCCCCGCGATCTGGGCCGACCGCAGGAGTTCCGGTTTTATTTCATCCGGAATGGCTTTCCACTTCCGGTCTGCAATGACTATGGCGCCCACTAGCGGAGCCCATTTGAGGTCGGTCATGTGGTGGGCCAACGCGAACCATTGAAAGGATAACGATGCGAGAGGAGTAGTCGTATAGGCGTGGATCAGTCCCGAATGCAGTCCTGAGTGAATTTCGTTCACAGCGAGCGGGACAGGATGATATCCGAGATTCCGCCAACCCTGGACGATTCCAGGATCGCCGCTCCAGACGAACAACCGTAGCGGCTTGAGATCATCCGGAGTGACTACTGCTTCCTGGGTGAACAGATAGACCCACCCCGCATCTCCCCAAACCAATACCGTAAAACCCTTGTCTGCCAGGATACGCTCCAAACGTGGCGCCATCTTTGTGCGAACGTAATCCCATTCCTCGTTGTTCGCGAAGAGCATTGGTAACTGCAGGGCTTTGATTTCCGGTGCGATCTCAGCCAGCCCTGAACCAGCAAGCAACGCAGCGTCGAGTTGCCCGATGCGCATCTTTCGGACCATATCCGGGTCATCGCCTGCGACACCGCCTGGGTAGATACGGAAACGAATTGTTCCGTTGGAAATCTCAGCCCAACTTTCGGCGAGGTCCCGCAAGATATCGTAGTACGGTGAGTTTTGCGGCGCGAGAGTACCCAATTTGATGCTTTGAGCTAGAGCAGTTGTGCTGAGAAGCACAGCGGCGGCGAAGCTTACAATCGCGAAGAATGTCTGTTTCATGGCTTGTCCTCCGAATGGTCAACTTCGAGAAAAAGATCGTTCGTTCGTGTGAGGAGCCACCGTGCGCGCCGTTGGGCAACCACGTTGGCTAGTCGTAGCTTCGGGTCCTGGTTTGGGTCTACCGCTAGGGCGGTTGCAAGCAGCTTCTTGAACTCACTCAGGTTCTGTTCAGGCACGGACACGCTCTCAGCCATCGACACGTAAATGGAAGCGTGCGGTGTCTTGGCGAGCTCCAAGAATCGGCGAAAATGCTCCCGTGCCTGTGCAACACTTCCACCTGGACGACGCGCATCGTACAAGACAAGAAATTCATGAGCCGCTCCATCTTCGTACGATTCGTGTACCTTCACCACCCGATTGATCAGAGCATTGATGAGTGGAGTTTCCGAGAGCAAGTCAAGGTCTTCGGCTTCGGCCGAAAGTGCGCCTGCCCACGATACAGCAGCCCAGTATAAAAAGGGGGCGTCATCTTCCGAAGTCTCAGCCACAGTCGAGCCGGGATCGTGTCGGAGGCGTATTTCGAATCGTGGATGGACGAGCTCTAACCCTCTGATTGAGTAATCGCGTCCGCGCAGATAGAGTCGCTTTGCACGGACTCGTAATAGCCTTGCCCGAATGACATCCTGCTGATCTATACGATCGGCCTCGTCCTGGAGCAGGTAAGCGTAGGCTGTGAAACCTTTCGCCGCGGAGAGGAGCAAGCCCTCGTGTTCAGGAGAAACAGCGAGCAGGCTCTCGTAGGTTTTCAGACCGAAGGGCAGCGCCTCGCGGACCAAATCAGGATCGTCGTCCGAAGCAAAGACCTCAGAATCGCCGGCGAGTACATCGCTAATCATGTTGGCCATCATTCGCTTGGCCGAACACCCGCTCAGTAAGATAGCTGCAAGCAAGCCAGCAAGGAGACAGAATGGTCGTCGCATGACTCACCTATTGACTAAGCAGCACGGCGTGTTGGCATGATCAGTGGTCCATGCGATGGAGCAGGGTCGAGCTGAATGACTCTGCTCGGCGGCTGGTTCACAACAGAGGCCTGTCGAGGTTTATTCAGGTAAAGTGCTCCCTTGCACCGCATGACCATCACCCTCATTCCCTGCACGATCGAACGCAGGAAGGCAGTCACAGGCCTCCCCCTCCGTGCCACCTCATGCACGAGGTCCGCCGCCGTGCACCCGGCATGGTGCGGACTGCGGTGCAGGCCTTGCCGCAATCGACGCCGTTCTCGCACATACGCCCGCATGCTCTCCTCACTGAGGCCGTGCTGCGCCAGGGCCTCCTCAACCTCTTTCTGCGCCGACTGCTTCGCCTTGAAGAGCTGCATTTGAATGCGGCTGTAGACGTTCACCGCTCCATCCCCGCTGGTCTCTATCGGGAGAAAGATCGCCTGGGGATACATTTCGGTAATCAAGGACTGGACGCCGTCTGAGACCCCGCTGGAGGGCATGCAGCCGAACGGCTTAACGCTTAGTGTCATGTTCACCTTATTTCGAATGACGTTAAGGAGCAGCTTGCCGACCTCCATATGGCCTTCCCCGCCGCGCAGATGGTTGTCGTAAAACTCGTGGCTTACCTTGGCCAATTCCTCCATATCGGGGAGGTGATAGCCTTTCAGGCCCATGAGAAGGGCGAAGGATTGAAACACGATTCTGATCGCGCGATCCGCGACCCACAGTGAGACCAGCCTCTTCAGCACGTTTACATTCTTGAGGCCATACCGGCCTTCATCCTTGCCCCCCAGGTGTAGCCGCCGTGTGGTGTCGAACCGCCACTCCCAAACCGAGTACAGCAGCCACGCGGTGACTAACTGGATGTCGACCTCGGCGCCTTCACCCTCCAAGAACTTTTGGAGTCTGTAGTTCCCGTCCCCCTCTGTCGTCATGGCCCAGAACTCCCCAACAATGGCCACCCTGGGCTTGGCCTGAGTCCGATCCACTTCCACGCGCGAGAGCTCGCGACGGCACTGCCATATCGCCATGATCACCGAAGTGCGGGTCGAGAGAGCCTGGCTAATGATATCTTTGCACCGGTTAACGGCTTGATCCGTGGCTCCCGGTGTGGTTTCAAAGGGACGGATTCGATAGGCAAGGGCGTTGAGGATATCGCCGATGATGACCGCCTTGCTTACGGCGACGAAGAAGTGGGTATCGAGCCGTAGCCCCAATTCCTCCCCGGTAGCCTGCTTCAACCCACCACTCTGCTGAAACAAAAGCACGCGAAATCCGCTGAACCCGCTATCCCGCAAGGCCTTCCGGTACTCAGTGACGTAGGTACCGAAGCGACAGGGCCCACAGGCTCCAGAGGTAACGAAAACGTAGCGGTCGATAATTTCCCTGGTTGAGAGACCCTGTTTGTCGCGGAGGAGGCAAAGGTATTTGACGAGGTTTCCCACCGTGAAATAGGTAGGATTGCACTGGCCGCGATTCCCAAACTCTTTCCCAAATCGCAGCGCCTCATTATCCGGACAATCAATGGCTTCGGCCTTGTACCCCAAGCCCCGCAAGGCGGCTTGGATGAAGATGTCTTGAGCCACGGTGAGCCCGGCGAGGAGCAAGGTCGTGTGGGGACGTTGTGCCTCCGTAAAGGTGCTCGGCACAGGATCGCGCCACTGTGGTCGTTGCAGTGCCGCCAGACCTAGTCGCACTCGCTCTTCTGCTTCGAAGCGAGCCAGTTCGGCATCAATATCCAGCAAGGTTTGTGAATCTTCCGCCCAGATCATGTGGTCGCTATCGGCAATGTTCTTGTTCATGATTCGGCCTCCTTGTGTGGTGGGACTATCGACTAGAGAATCTCTCATCGGCGTTCCGTTGAAGGTTATCAGGCAACTAATACCGGGACGGACTTGCTAGTCTGTTGAGGGTTCTCCTTCCCTAGGGAAGCCCGGAGATGGGCGATCTCTTGCTCAAGCTCAGGATATGGCTCCTCTGTGCGCTGCGGAAATCGCCGTTTCTGCTCCAACAGGGCCAAACGCTTTTCAGCGAGCCTGCGATGGAGCTCCTGCTTCTTCTTGGCGAGGTCTTGGAGCAACTCCTCACGCATGCTCAGCGTGTGGGCGTAGGTTTTAATGCGAATCTTGATGGAACCTGAAGGTTTGTTCGCATCAATGTCATGGAGTGCCGAGTAAGGAGTGCCGGCGGTCGAGATGATGCTGTCGATGAGGCCGTACGTTGGAGCATCGTGCCCGCATTTGAAGCTAGAGAGATCGATGACTGCGATATTGGGATGGCGCGCGGCGAACTTTGCGGCCCAGACCTTCTGCACACTGTTGGCACTGTAGTTCTCCGGCCACACGTCATTGATCTCAAGGGGCGATTCAACGAGGTCCTTCTCTAGATCGTCATGAAAAAACCGGCGGAGCCAGGCCGGGTCTTTGGGAATTGAGCGGATCGACAGAATCGGGTAGCCCAACGCCTGAAACTCCTCTAACACCCCGTGATTCAAACCTGGGTCGTTATGGTAGGGGCGGCCGAGGAGGAGGATGCCGATACGGCTCTCTGCCTCGAGTTGTTCCAAGATGGCTTTGCCCTTATCTTGTAGTTCGCGATCGAACGTCTGGAGCGCCCTGAGACCCTGATCAACGGCAAGGTCACTTTCGTCCTCTGTAATCGCGAGGCGTTCGCCCCAGGCTTCGAGCATCTGCTTCTTGAGGAGCCAGGGCTCGCTGAAGGTAAAGGCATGGTCCACATACTCGATCCCCCGTGTCGCAAAAAAGTCCGTTTCTTTCGTGAAGGCAGCGCGAATAACCTTCGGCGTTCCCGCGACAATCGGGCAGGCTGCGGTGTCCATGACCCCGGCAACAAACGACGGCACATGGGTGATGCAGGGAAAGAACACATAGTTGAGCGCTTTCTTGATGTGGTGATGGAACAGCAGGTTGTGAATATGGGCCTGGGCGACCTTGCTGGGGTAGCAGGGGTCCACGGAGCCGTACTTCCCCCCTTCCTGCCAGAGTTCTTCGCTTGTCTCGTCGCTCATCACAATATCCCGGCGATCGATACCAAGACTCTCGAAGTAGGTGCGCCAGAACGGTCCGGTGCTCCACATATTCAGCACACGTGGCATGCCGATGCGGAGTTGTTTGCGCCGGCTCCTGCTTTCCTCTGAAGACCGTCTGAACCGGCGCGTCACGCTCACCTGCTTCATGTTGCCGAACAAGGACCGTTTGACTTCGATCCCCTGAACGACAGCGCCATCTTCCGGCAAGGGATCGGGCTCATAGAAGTGCTTGAAGCAGAGCTGCCCTTCGTAGGCGACGAGGTTCGGGAAGCGATTCATCAGTCCCTTGCGCTGGCTTGCAATTTCTTTCATGGCTTCCACACTTTCAACGGTGCCCTTTTCGCAGGAGAATCCTGAGATGTAGCGTGCCGAAGCGCCGTCGGGTGTGCGGGTGTCGATGAAGGTGCGAGAGCAGAGGTTGGGACAGAAGCGGCAGCGGGTGCTTTCGTCGTTGCGCGAGCTGAACTCAACAGCAATGGCCGCGTCCAAGCCGACGAAGGTGCTGTGGCCGCGCCGCTTGACGACGCGGAGCGCCTCCATCGCCGCTCCGATCGCCCCGGCTTCGCCGGTGTGGGGGTGCACATGAATCTCGGCGTCGGGGACCCGTTCCCGGATATAGTCCACCTGGGCCTTGACGGCGGCCAGGTTATGCTGCGTGCCGCCTTGGAGCACGAACTTCCGTCCCAGCTCGGCCATGCGCGGGATCTGCACGACGTACTGCCAGATGTTCTTGGGCAGGACCATCGCAAGCCCAGCCAGGAGCTCCTCCTTCGCGTAACCTTCTTTCTGGAAATTGACGCGGTCCGAATCCAAAAACACTGCGCAGCCGTAACTGAACTTCGGCGAGAGCTCCGCCTTGAAGGCATGGTCGGCGTACTCGCGCACGGGAATGCCGAATTGATCGGCCATGGCCTGAAGCAGCATCCCGTTACCGGCGCTGCACTGGTTCGAGAGCCGGAAGTTCTTGATATCGCCGTTCAGCATGAAGAGCACCTTGATGTCCTGGCCCCCGATGTCGCAGATCACATCTACGTTCCCGAAGAAATGGACCGCGCTCATCATGTGCGCGACCGTCTCCACGACATTCGCATCGGCGCGAAGAGATTTCTCGAGGACCTCCCCGGCGTAGCCGGTGACACCGAAGCCGATGACGTCGAGGCTCGCCCCCTGACCCTGCACATAGTCCCGCAGACGGGCGAACATCTCCTTCATGTCCTGGATGGGGTTGCCTTTGGAGAGCTGGTATTCCTTTTTGAGAAGGGTGCCGTCTTCCGCCACGAGCACGGCTTTCGAAGATGTGGACCCTCCGTCCAGGCCGATGCCGGCGCGCACGATCTGGCCGGGCCAAAACGTAGCCGGGGTAAAGGAAGGGATCTTGAACTCTTCGCGGAAGGTCTCGAGCTCCTGTTGATCGCGAACAAGAGGCAGACCGGCATTCGCTCCCAGTTTCGCTTTCCGCCCGTGCTGAATGAACGTCTTGAGGAATTCCACGCCTCGATAGCGTCCGACCTCTTCCGGTTCATGCATGCCGTAGATCACGGCCCCGAAGGCGGCGTAGTACTGCGAATTGTCGGGAACGAAAATCAGTTCCTCGAGGGGTTTGTCTTTGGGATAGTCGTAGCCCCGTTCCTTCCACGTCTCCGGAATGCGCTTGCGCCAGCACTCTTGTAAGAATGGGAGATAAGTGTTGGGTCCGCCGAGCAGCAGGACGCGATGCCGTAACGTGTTTCCCCGTGTAAGCACCGAGAGGTTCTGCATGACGATGGCGTCTGCCAGCGAACACATGATTTCGCCTGCGGGGATTCCGCTCTTGACAAGATTGACGATGTCGGTTTCCGCAAAGACGCCGCATTTCGCGGCGACGTGGTGCAGGCGCGAGTCGTCGAACTTCAGCCGCCCTGCTACTTCCGGCGGCATGCCGACCTTGATGACGCACTTGTCGATCGTGGCCCCTGTACCGGACGCGCATTTGTCGTTCATGGACGTGCAGGCCTGCTTGTCTCCCGTCTGTTCGTTGGTTTTGAAGATGATGATTTTGGCGTCTTGCCCCCCCAGCTCGATGATGCTGCCGACATCCGGATGCAACTTCTCCACGGCCATGGTGACGGCATTGACCTCTTGAACAAAACGCGCGCCGATCGGCTCGGCAAGGGGGCCAGCTCCCGACCCTGTGATGAAGGCGCGGATCTCGTCTGTCCGTACGTGGGGGAACTTGTTCCCGATGGAGTCAAGGAATTCGAGGACCATTTCCGCTTGCTTGGTCTCGTGGCGCCGGTAGTCGCTCCACAGAATATTTTGGGTTTCTGGATCAACGACGGTCGCTTTCACGGTTGTCGATCCGACGTCGAGACCGATCATGAGGTGGGCAGTCATTGGTCTTGTTCTCCTTCCGTCTCCAGGCGTGCTGTGTTCCTTCAAACCAAAATCCATGTCACTATGCTTCGCTAAGAGATTGGGGCAAGCTGTATGCCATACGTTGTACGTGTAGGATTGAGAGCGAATGCAAATAGACACATCGACTGATATGGCAACAAGTTGGGAGGGATTTGTGTAAATTAGGATTCAGGATCGTTTCTTGAGTACGGGAGGGATGAAGAATGAATTCATGAACAAACGTTCATAGTTCAGGAAAGCAGGTTCATACTCAAAGGAGGGGGAATCTATTCGGGGACTATCTCGTGAGTTTGTTGGCGCTTCGTGTAATTCCGCAATTGCGAATCCGATCAGTTATCTGTCATCTTGCTTTCAAGTTTTCTCAGCCACCTGTATGTCCTGCCGAGAAGTCTGGCCGCAGCGGTCTTGTTCCCGCCGTACTCAGTCACGGCCCGGCTTGTAATGGCCCATTCCACCTGGTCCAAAAGATTGGAGAGAGAGCCGCTTTGTTTCAGTGTTTGAAGCAAGACAGGCCAGTGGAGACGCTTCACGAAGTCCATCACGTCCAATGAAGGAACGTCGGGAGACGCGGAATCGCGAATCGCCGGGGAGAGCACATCAGGAGTAATCCAGTGACTGATTGGCGGTGCTAATGTGACCGCGCGTTCCATCATGTTCTCCAATTCTCTGACGTTGCCAGGCCATTTGTACTTAAGGCACAGGCTGAGTGCTTCTTGTGTGAGGCCTCGGAACGTTTTCCCGGCACGTTCTCCGTACCGTTTGAGAAAAACATCAGCAAGTTCAGAAAAATCATCGAGTCGCTCGCGTAACGGGGGAATGTCGATCTCAATAACATTGAGGCGATAGTAGAGGTCGCTCCGAAAGCGCTTTTTTTCGACAAGCGACTCGAGATCTCGATTCGTAGCGGCAACCACTCGAACATCGACCTTCAGATCCGTT
>NZ_CDLUDY010000282.1:0-4462 GCF_975968855.1 Petrachloros mirabilis | reverse complement strand
TTTCGATTGCAGCTTGAGTTGTCGAGCATTCTTCGAGTCCGATACGATATGGTCTTCAAGGGCAAGCCCGATCGATGTCATGGGAGTAACTATTTTGAGGATGACCGCTTTGCTCTCATCCGAAGCGGCCTGTCCGCTCAATACGATGGATCGGCCGTCGATAATGATGGAACCACGTCCGTCCATGTGTCGCAGTAAAGGCAGGATCGTGGGAAGCGGAGATAGCCACCCTGAGGGAGTGACCTGGGGATCGACCGTGAGTTGATCGACAAGGCGAACAGGTGTGCCCTCGAAGAGCGTACGGGCCTGTTGCAGAATACGGTCTCGAGTGGCGGAATCCGGAAGTGATCCTCGAATCGTCAACTGACCCGCTTCGAGCCTCGCATAAAAATTTGCAGGAACGAAAGCCGCCTGCGAGACTGAGGAAGGGATATGACGAGGGATACACACTAAAGCTAGGAGAGCGAGTGCTACCGCACCTCCACCGAGGATGGTCCTGCGCCTCATGAGTCCTTACCGTACGCGTGACATGAGGCAAAACCGTAACATAAAGATGGTTCTACAAACCAGTCCGGAACCCATTATAACGAAAGGGATTTCTGAGAGACAGACAAGAGAAATCGAGCACAGGAGCAGATCTAGCGGGAGTAGACGTTGATCTTGAAACACCTGTTCTCATCTCGACCTTTGTCACTTCTTGCACTAGTCCTCGCCCATTTGTTATCCTCCGCTCCGCCTTCCGAACACGAACCACTCTATCTGGATCTATATTAAGGAGTTGCACGATGGCCAGCATCAAGCGGGCATTGATTAGCGTGTCAGACAAAACCGGCGTCATCGAAATGGCCAAAGGCCTGGAGTCACTTGGCGCAGAAATTTTATCGACTGGGGGGACGGCAAAGGCACTACGCGACGCAGGCGTGACAGTCACTGATGTCGCCGCATACACCGGTTCTCCCGAAATTCTCGACGGTCGTGTCAAAACTTTGCATCCAAAAATCCACGGAGGACTCCTTGGCCGGCGTTCCCTTCCGGCTCACGTGGAACAAATGAAACAACACAACATCGGGCCGATTGATGCCGTGGTCGTCAATCTCTATCCCTTTGAGGCTACTATCGCGAAGCCCAACTGTCCCATTGAAGAGGCCATCGAAAACATCGATATCGGAGGTCCGTCGATGCTACGGTCGGCCGCTAAAAACCATGAAGATGTTTTGGTCGTCGTCGATCCGGCGGATTACGGCAGGGTATTGAGCGCAGCCAAATCCGGGAATGTTCCCCATTCCTTGCGCCGTGAATTGGCAATGAAAGTGTTTCAGCATACGGCGCGTTATGACAGCCTGATTGCCGGCTACCTGGAACGGCAGGTCCAGGGCGGAGAGGTTAAATTTCCCAAGATTCTTTCCTTGCAATACGAACTTGGTGAAACACTACGATATGGTGAAAACCCCCACCAGCAGGGAGCCTTCTATCGCGAGATGCATTCAAATGAACCCTCGGTCTCACGTGGGAAGATTCTGCACGGGAAGGCAATGTCGTATAACAATTTCCTGGATGCCAATTCTGCACTTGAACTGGCGAAAGAATACGAAGAAACCGCCGTGGCCATCATCAAGCATAATAATCCCTGCGGTGTGGCGATAGGGACGACTCCGGTCGAAGCCTATGTAAAGGCCCGCGAGACCGATCCGATCTCGGCATTCGGGGGAGTCATCGCATTCAATCGGCCGGTTGATCTGGCTGCGGCGAAAGAAATTACGTCAACGTTTGTAGAGGTTGTAATTGCACCAGGATTCGCTGATGACGCCATGGCGGAACTCAAGAGAAAGAAAGATCTCCGGTTGCTCGATGTTGGACCGCTGACGAAGGTCAAACAAGAGGGATACGACCTCAAAAAACTTGTAGGCGGTTTGATCGTTCAAGATCGCGACCTCGGAGTGTTGAAAGACTTGCGGTCCTTGCAAGTGCCGACTATCCGCAAACCGACCGATGATGAATATGCCGCCTGTGCATTCGCTTGGAAAGTCTGTAAACACGTCAAGTCGAACGCGATCATCTACGCCAAGCCAGGTCAGACAGTAGGCATCGGGGCCGGCCAGATGAGCCGTGTGGACAGCGTAAAACTGGCCGCAATGAAAGCGCAGATGCCGGTGAAAGGTTGCGTCATGGCTTCGGATGCATTTTTTCCATTCCGTGATGGCCTCGACGCTGCGGCCCAGGCGGGGATCACGGCGGTCATTCAACCAGGGGGATCGATTCGCGATTCTGAAGTGGTAAAAGCGGCGGATGAGCACGGATTAGCCATGATTCTCACGGGCATGAGGCATTTCAGGCATTAGCGGATGTTGGACCGCCTTCAAGCTCCGTTCTCACATCTACCAAGATCTCGACGCACACATGCGTTCTCTCCGAGGTTTCATTCGTCCCTGTCGTTCAGAACAGGGTGTTTAAAGATTCACCTTACGGGCAACATGAAGGTTATCACGTGAAGATTCTCGTCATCGGCAGCGGTGGGCGTGAGCACGCAATGGTATGGAAGCTGGCGCAAAGCCCCCGACGACCGCAATTGTTCTGCGCGCCAGGCAACGCAGGCATTGAATCATTGGCGACATGCGTGGGGATCAAGGCCGACGATGTGCCGGGCTTGAAAGATTTCGCGCAACGCGAAGGGATCGATCTCACGATCGTCGGACCGGAAGCGCCATTGGCGCTCGGCATTGCCGATGAGTTTCGAAAGACCAAGCTGAAGATCTTCGGGCCGACGAAGAACGCGGCACGCCTCGAGGCAAGTAAGATTTTCTCCAAGGAGATCATGGCGCAAGCGAAAATTCGCACGGCGCGTGCCAAATCCTTCGACAGGACGGCTGATGCTCTCGCCTATATTGATCAGCACGAAATTCCGGTCGTCATTAAAGCCGACGGCCTGGCACAGGGAAAGGGCGTCATCATCGCGACGACACGCGAGGAGGCCCGTCAAGCCGTCGTGGATTCGATGGACAAGGCGGTATTCGGTCAAGCTGGCAAACAGGTCCTCATCGAACAATTTCTCGAGGGAGAAGAATTGACGGTCATGGCCTTCACCGACGGGAAAGCCGTTGCGGCAATGTTGCCCGCACAAGATCACAAACGGGTGGGCGACGGCGATACAGGATTGAACACCGGTGGTATGGGAGCCTATTGTCCAGCCCCAATTGGAACAACCGCACTTTGTGAACAAGTGATTCGCGAGATCTTGCAGCCGATTGTCGACACCATGTCCAGGATGGGATCTCCCTTTCAAGGCGTGTTGTATGCCGGACTGATGATCGTGAAGGACATTCCCTATGTGTTGGAATTCAACGCACGTATGGGAGATCCGGAAACGCAGGTCGTGTTGCCGCTGTTAAAAACAGATTTGGTCGATGTTGCCGAGGCAGTGGTGGAACATCGGCTCGATCAGTTGCGCGTCGAATGGCACGACGATCATGCAGTTTGTGTCGTCATGACATCAGGAGGTTATCCGGGAACGTACCGGAACGGGTACCCTATTCGTGGACTCGACGCCGACCACTCAGAAGAAGCAACTGTCTTTCACGCGGGAACTGCCAGAAAGGACGGTTCCGTTGTAACGGCTGGAGGCCGCGTCTTGGGGATAACCGGCCGCGGTAAAACATTAGCTGAGGCTCAGGCCGTGGCTTATCGGGTTGCGAAGGCAATAACTTTCGACGGATGCCACTATCGGCGCGACATCGCTCACCGGGCCTTGCGGCCGCGCCTCTGAAAAAGCTACCCAGTCGTTCGACTTATGTCCGCAATCGAACCCTATTCATCCGCTGACCTACTTCGTATTTCGACGCATGTTAAGGCCACCGTACAACGAGGTGGAGTCATTGCAATCCCTACGGAAACTTATTATGGTCTTGCAGTTGATCCGTTTAATGAGCGAGCGATCGATCGGTTGCTCCACATCAAGGAGCGGGAAAATGGAAAACCGCTCTTGGTTGTTATCGGAACATTATCGCAGTTACCAAGTCTGGTCCAAATGGTGCCGCCTGCGGCGGAGTTCCTCATCAAAAACTGTTGGCCTGGACCTCTGACCATTCTTTTTCCGGCCAAAGAAGATTTGCCGCGTAATCTGACCGCGGGGACAGGAGCAATCGGAGTTCGGCTCAGTTCATGTGCCCCCCTCGTCGAGTTATTGCCGCTCGTAGGACCTTTAACGGGCACAAGTGCAAACCTAGGCGGCAGACCACCGGCACAGACCGCGCGAATGGTCGAAGAAGATTTGGGGCGCGATGTTGATCTCATCATTGACGCAGGACCGACTCCCGGAGGACTACCCTCAACGGTTCTTGATGCGCGAGGCCCGGTTCGAATAGTTCGAGAAGGGGCCATGACGAAAGCCGAGTTACAGCAGGTCCTTAGGGCAATAGACATTTCATTGGTGTAGAGCGAAGACTCGACACCGGTTCTTACTTGAGAG
>NZ_CDLUDY010000281.1:0-5872 GCF_975968855.1 Petrachloros mirabilis | reverse complement strand
GATTGATCTAGGGCTGTGGTCCTAACTTGTTGAGATTCAGGCCTATTCCTGACTCCTTTCCTTGACGGAATGGCGGGGGGAACCGTATAGTAGCTTTTCGCCTTTCTCGTTTAGTGGAGTGGGATATTTCACGATGACAGTCCTGACAGAATCACGCCTTGTCCCGAAGGTCGAAGGACCTCCCTGGGATATCGATGCCTACATTAAGGCAGGAGGATATGAAGCGTGGAAAAAATGCGTCAAGGATCTGTCGCCTGAACAAGTGGTTCAGGAGCTAAAGGCATCCGGCCTTCGCGGTCGGGGGGGAGCAGGGTTTCCAACAGGGGTGAAGTGGGACAAGGTGCTCAATCACCGAGTCAAGGAACGGTATTTCGTCTGCAATGCCGGTGAGCACGAGCCTGGCACCTTCAAGGATCGGCATCTCCTCAAGACGATCCCCCACCAGTTGATCGAAGGTTGTTTGATCGCATCGCGGACGGCGAATGCGAAGGCCTCCTTCATTTACGTCAATCACGAATACCATGAAGAACGGGAAAATCTGAAGAAAGCACTGGCCCAAGCGAAGGAGCGCGGTCTTCTTGGGAAGAACATTCTCGGCAGCGGTATTGATATTGATCTGCAAGTATTCGAGGGCCACGGCAGTTACGTGGCCGGAGAAGAAACGGCGATGTTGGAGTCGATGCAGGGGCGTCCCGCGATGCCACGGCAAAAGCCCCCATTTTATCCGACGGACTACGGCTTGTACGGCAAACCCACGCTCGTCAACAATGTCGAGACATTGTGTAACATCCCGCGGATTCTCCATAAAGGAGCCGCGTGGTTTACACAAGTTGGCACGGAGAAGTGCCCGGGAACAATGATGTTTTCGCTCAGCGGTGCCGTGAATCGCCCTGGTGTCTACGAAATGCCTATGGGCATCACGGTGCGTGAATTGATCGAGCAATGTGGAGGTGGTGTTCCAGGCGGGCGGAAAATCAAGGCAGTGTTTCCAGGTGGCCCGGCGTTTTCCATGATTACGGCAGGTCAACTCGATCTCCAGATGGATTTTGATTCATTGAAAAAAGCTGGGACGGGGTTGGGTTCCGCGGGTGTCATCGTCGTCGACGATGAAACCTGCATGGTCAGGCAAACGCTCAAATTTTCCAATTTCTTCAAAGGCGAAAGTTGCGGGCAATGTCCCCCTTGCCGAATGGGCACGATAAATCTGGCGACGCTTATGGCCAAGATTGAAGCAGGGGAAGGGAGTCAAAAGGACCTCGACAGTCTTCTCCAGCTCTGCGGATTTGTGAAGGGAACAGGATATTGCACGCTAGTCACCGGCGCGTCGGTACTGGTCCAGAGCAGCGTCAAGCTTTTCCGGCACGAGTTCGACGAGCACATTAATCTGCATCGGTGTCCGTATCCGGCAACCAAGGCCGACGCGGCCGCGCACTAAAAGGGGATATGATGCCGCGCGTGACGTTTCTCCATTCCCGGGGCAGGAGCGGGACGGTGCCGAGAAATACGACCTTGCTCGATGCGGCAAAGGAATTGGGGTTCCCGCTAAAGCACGATTGCGGCGGCAACGCTTCCTGTACGACCTGCCGAGTCGAAGTGCAAATCGGAGGGGAGAACCTCTCGGAGATCGAGTTCGAGGAGCAGGATTTGTTGGATCGAGAAGCGCTCAGCGAGCCCTGGCATCGGCTTGGATGTCAGGCTAAGGTGCTGGGCGATGTGACGGTAAGGGTTCCGGAAAGGAAGTGGGAGGCGCCCACCACTAGAAAATCTGAGGCGCAAGGTGTTGATATTGCGTAAAGAGGTGTTACACTAATAAGTCTAGTCGGTCCAGAAGGCCGGTCTGACGAGAAGGAGGATGACAATGGTCACAATCACTGCAGTCGCCGAGCAGAAGATTCAGGAATTGATGAAAGAAGAGAAGGATATCGTCGGGCTTCGGATCTACGTCCGAGGTGGCGGCTGCCATGGGTATCAGTACGGAATGGCCTTTGAGTCCAAGACGGCCGAAGACGATACCGTGATTGAAAAGGGTAACGTCAAGGTGATCATGGATTCCCAGAGTGCACCGCTGCTCCAGGGGGCAGAAGTCGATTATGTCGACAGTGTGCAGGGGTCCGGATTTTCTATCAAGAATCCCCAAGCCAAGACGACCTGTGGCTGCGGCAGCTCCTTCAGCGCATAAACAGCGTGACAGGTTTGCCGGATAGGCACAGGCGATAGAAGTTGAAAGGCGGAAGCCAGGGCTGCTCGATGAAAGGGCGATCCTGGCTTCTTTTTTTTCTAAGGGCAAACACGCATGGCACGGATCAGCATCACCAGGCGTTATCGATTTTGCGCCGCACACCGGTTGCACACGGACCATCTGACCGCTGAGGAGAATTGGGCGGCTTTTGGGAAGTGCAACAATCCCAATGGCCACGGCCACAACTATGTTGTGCTGGTGACGGTGAAAGGCGAAAGGGGACCGGCGGACATCGAACGACTTGATCGTATCGTGAACGAGGTCATCGTCAAGCGGTTCGACCACCACGACCTCAATCAAGATCCTGCCTTTGCCGACAGTACCACGACCGGTGAGAACCTCGTCAAATTGATCTGGGACCTCCTGCACGACAAGGTTCCCCATGGTGCTCTCGAAAAAGTCGGCGTGATCGAGACCAGAGACAATTATTTCGAATATGCACAGCCTGTCTCGACAGGCTAGGAGGGAGTAGCAAGAGACCATGGCACGACGGCGACGCGAGACCTCGTTGGAGCATGCCGAAGATCTTCCACCGATCAAACCTTCTGCCGACATCGAAGTGGTGAAGGGGTTGGTCACCCAATTGCTGAAGTCGTTGGGTGAATCCCCCAAGCGGAATGGTTTGCTCAAGACGCCGGAGCGAGTTGCCAAGGCCCTGGCCTTCATGACCCAGGGATACCATCGCGATATCGATCATCTCCTGAATGGAGCCTTGTTCCCCATCAACTACGATGAAATGGTCATCGTCAAAGACATCGATTTTTTCAGTATGTGCGAACATCATATGTTGCCGTTCTTTGGGAAGTGCCATGTGGGATACCTCCCTAATAAGAAGGTTGTCGGGCTCAGCAAGATTCCGCGCGTTGTGGATGCGTTTGCACGGCGGTTACAGGTGCAGGAGCGCTTGACGACCCAAATTGCGGAGACTCTCAAGCGCAAACTCAACGCGCACGGCGTGGCCGTGGTCATGGAGGCCCGTCATCTCTGCATGATGATGCGTGGTGTCGAGAAACAAAATACCATCGCGGTCACCAGCTCGATGCTGGGAGTCTTCCGCAGTCAGGAACAAACGCGCGTGGAGTTTTTGAAGCTTATCGGTCGAAGCGGAGTAGGCGGACTCGGCTAACAGACCGTTCAAACGGGCAATCCTTCCCCAAGCTCGGCTCAACAGGACATACCTCCCTCTCGTTTATTCTCACGTCTGTGTTCACGACCAATTGATTGAAGGAGAATCTGGTGAGATCTTAGATATGAGTGGCTGGAGTGGTTATCTTTTCACTGCCTCTGCTAACTCTGTGGCAAATTCAGCCAGAATCTGGTTGAAAGCGTCCGGCTGTTCGATGTTTGCCAGGTGAGCGGCATTGGGAATGAGTGCTAATCGAGCTCCGGGAATCTGCTCGGCCATCAGTTTGGCTTCGGATGGCGGAGTCGCTTGATCCAGCTCACCGACGATAATTTGGGTAGGGCAGGTGATCTGTTTTAGGAACGGAACAGAATTAGGCCGTTCGGCCATGGCCATAAGGTCTCCCGCGATGCCGCTGATTTCGTTATCTTCAATCATGCGGCGAACCCGTTGAACGATTTCTGGTTTCTCTTGCAAGGTTGCCCGGCTGAGCAATTTTGAGAGCATGAGGTTGGCGATTGCCGAAGGTCCTTCCCGATATGCGGTTTGGGCCATCTGAAACCGTCCTTGTATCCCCTCCAACGTGTCGGCCTGTGCCCTTGTGTCGGCCAGCACAAGGCCGGTCACCCGTTCCGGATATTTTCGATATAGCGCAAACAGGATATAGCCCCCCATCGAGAGTCCGACGAAGACGGCCCGGGGGATCGAGATCTGGTCCAGCAAGGCACAGACGTCGTCCGCCGCCTGCTCCAGCGTGTAGTGCCAAAGAGGTGCCTCCGATTCTCCATGGCCGCGGAGATCGATCAATATGGTTCTGAACCGGCTTGAAAGCGCCTGTTTCTGTTGGGCCCACATCGTTCGATTGAGGGGGAAGGCATGGAGGAAGACGAGAGGAATCCCCGATCCGTTGTCGTCGTAAGCTAAAGTGATGCCGTTGATGTGAGTCTTCACGCGTGCTCCATGACGCCGCTCTTTCGTAGCATCGGGTGGCGTCAGCGTCAAGCATGGCTTTCAGCTCGTTTGCTCTGTGTGAGAAGAGGCGTATAGAATCGTCGCTATTGCCGAGGATTTGTATGGCGCACCATCAGGAACCAACCC
The DNA here is from genome assembly GCF_975968855.1 of Petrachloros mirabilis. Lineage (NCBI taxonomy): Bacteria > Bacillati > Cyanobacteriota > Cyanophyceae > Synechococcales > Petrachlorosaceae > Petrachloros > Petrachloros mirabilis. The sequence continues at coordinate 1,412 of NZ_CDLUDY010000281.1, read as the reverse complement.
CCGATCTTTTTGCTGATCCCTCTCGTGAATCTACGGTTGAGGCGCCGCTTGCCGAACGGCTGAGGCCACAGACGTTCGAAGATTTCATCGGGCAGGAATCCATCGTGGGGAAGGAGTGCCCGCTCCGCAAGGCAATCGAGACAGATCGACTCACGTCCGTGATCCTCTGGGGCCCCCCGGGCTGCGGCAAGACGACGCTCGCGCATCTGATTTCCCGCTACACAAAAGGACATTTCGTATCTTTCTCGGCCGTGACGAGTGGAATTCCGGAACTGCGGGAGATTCTGAAGGGGGCGCAGCATCGGCTCGTCACCACAGGGCAGAAGACGATTCTATTCGTCGATGAAATCCATCGGTTCAACAAGGCACAGCAGGATGCTTTCCTGCCGCATGTGGAGCGGGGAACGATTATCCTGATTGGAGCGACAACAGAAAACCCTTCTTTCGAAGTCGTCGCGCCGCTCCTCTCCCGTTCGCTGGTAGCGGTTCTCAAACAACTCGATGACGAGGCTTTGGGGCGGATACTCGATCGTGCCGTCAGCGACGGTGATCGTGGGTTAGTTGCAAAAAAGATCGTACTCGATGAGGACGCGCGACGGAGGCTGATTGGATTTGCTAACGGTGATGCCCGCTCTCTGTTAACCGCGTTGGAGTTTGTGGCCGATGAGGCGAAGTTTGGCCCTGATGGAATCAGACGACTTGCTGGTGCCACCGTCGAAGCTTCATTACTCAAGAAGTCGCTGCGATATGACAAGGGCGGCGAGGAGCATTACAACCTCATCTCCGCCTATATCAAGAGCCTGCGCGATTCAGATCCGGACGGAGCTCTCTATTGGTTGGCCCGAATGTTGGAAGCCGGTGAAGATCCGAAGTTTATTGCGCGGCGCATGGTGATCTTCGCGTCGGAAGATGTAGGGAATGCCGATCCGATGGGGCTTGTCGTCGCAACAGCAGTTGCACAAGCGGTTCAATTCGTCGGATTGCCGGAGGCTCAAATCAATTTGGCCCAGGGGACGACCTACTTGGCAACGAGACCAAAGGACAATGCATCGTACGCCGGTCTTCTTGAAGCGTTGAACGACGCAAGAACTCACGGAAACCTCGGCGTGCCTCTCCATCTACGGAATGCCGTGACGTCGATGATGCGAGATTTAGGGTACGGGAAGGGCTATCGCTACGTGCATGATGATCCGGCGGCGCAACAGGCTCAGACGCACCTGCCGGAGCAGCTGAAAGGGCGTAACTACTACAAGCCAAAGAGAAAATAAGCCGAAACTTGCCTGTGGACAAAGATTTCTAATCGGTTATACTTAGGCGCATGAGGCGGGGAGATTCAAGAGCAAAAACAGCCTCTTCCACAACGAGCGAGCGCCGGAGGATGGTGCGCGCCACGTTAATTGGGTCTGCTTTGG
>NZ_CDLUDY010000280.1:0-3498 GCF_975968855.1 Petrachloros mirabilis | reverse complement strand
CTTTCCCGAAGACTTGATGTTCCAGGAGACTTCCGATCGATCGAACTTCCAGGCCCGCTACATCCTCCGCCACCCCTGGACTGGAACGGATGAATGTCCGGCCGCCACTGCATACCGGCAACAGTTGCGCGAGCGTTATGAAAAGGAGGCGCAGACGCTGGCAAACCTGACCGGCTGGAACATCGGCGAGATCCGCAAATCAATGAACATTGCCTCGATGCCCACCATTGAAGAAAAGAAGTGGTATCAGTATTTGTGGAACAATTGATTTCGGCATGCTGGATTGATTGTTCCATCTCTCATTTCTCGAATCTTAGGATTATTCGAACTCGGGCGCCTTGACATACTGGCCATCCTTTCTTATCTTATAAGGGTGGCCAGTCATGGAAGGCCGGTCACCATCTAGGCTGGAGGAGATGAACAATGGCAGGAACATCTGATAATACGCTGCGAAATGCCATATGGGCTGGGATGTTCTGTTTCGCTTTGTCAGGCTGTACTGTCACAGAAACTATCAATGACGTCCTGTCCTCAACTACGCCGGGAGGCTGGTTCACCGGCGACGGCCTTCTAAAACCTGATCAAAAAGTCAACGCGTTCGTGACTTTCAATTTTGAAAATGTCAAGCAGGACATGGCGCAAGGACATGGAGAATACCTGACTTCTCTCAGCACCTTAATGGGCGTCTCCGGGGAGAACCAGGCCTCCTTCTTCACCCATGCCCAGTCACAATACCCTGTTGTTATAGCCCGTCATAGCACCCCGCAGGAGCTTATCGCCCTCTTAAAAATTCCAGCGGCCAACTAGCGGGGCGAGGTTTTCATCTGGATCGGAACTGCATTGCACACCGGTTCGGTGGCGTTCATGGTCTTACCCCGAAGGAATGCCGAAGCAGGTTTCTGTTCGTTGAATGCTGGCGTCGATTCCTCCTTTAGCCGTTATCGTTCTGACAGGGACACCTTCGCGAAAAACTATAAAGTTTGTCGGAACGGCGGGAACCCGCTGACCGGGCAGAATAATTCCCGCTAGATTCAGTGGATCGCATGCTGAGACCTTCACTTCGACGCCGGCTGCAACACCACCGCCTTTCTTGATTGCGCGCAACGATTCAAGTGCTTCGGGCAAGGCGAATTGCTCGCCGACAAAACCTGACACGAATCGTCCGCCCCGCACTTCGCCTTTGCATTCCATCCGACGGTAGATCACCAAAAGATCACGCCAGGATTGCACTAAGGTTTCGCGAGCCAGAAGGTCCCTGAACACAACACCGTAACGGCGAAGGAGTTGGCGAGCGACAGATTCTATAGGCCGTGAGGAGGAGGCATTCGTTCTTGCATCCGCCTCTAGCCCTTTGCTCCTTACCTCATGCCCGCGCAATAGCGACCAGCGGCCGGCTGCATGCCTCGGGCGGCGAGTCCGTTCGCGGCCCACCGCGCGACGGCGATGCGGATCTATCAAGGCGCGGAGATTGTCAAATCCATCGGCTGTTACCATTCCAGCCGAAACGAGTTCCCACAATCCGTCTTCGACTTCGGTCGGCAAATGGCCCGTGTGGCGGACCAAGTCCGCGAAGAAACAGGCACCACGCTCTTCGAGGGTGCGCAGCAGACCTTGGGACACCACGCTCAAGGCGGAAAACGGTTCCGGGCCGCCGCGCAAATCGTGGGGAACAGCCTGCAGCAGCCATTCTCCATCCTCACGTGGGAAAAGGCTGATCGGAGCCAGACTCGAAGGTATGATCCGACGAGCACCCTCACTTGCTTCGGCGAGCCGTGGATGGGGAAGGAGCCTCCCCCAACTGACGGCTCCACTGAGGCAGAGCCGATCCAATAGTTCGGGTTCGTATTTCCCCATCCTCAGACGCAGCAGATGCGGATCCCAAGATGAGGCTGCAGCTTCAAACCCGGACAATTGCCCTACGATGGCGAGCAATCCCGCTTCGCCGTGTTGACGAGAACCGGACGCAACATGCTGCCACTGGAACAAAAAACGCATGAACTCGGCCGCCGTAATTGGCTCGACCTCCTTGCGCAATTTTCCGATCGTCAGACGATGGATGCGAGCCAGGAGGCGGCGATGACACCACTCCGGCTCAGCCGTCATCGCTTCGCCGGAGTGCTGAGTTTGTCGAAACTGACCGCGAAGGACTTGGCCTTGAGATTCCAGGCGGATCATTGCGGATTGAACCGCATCGAGCGGAAGATTCAGCCGTTGGGCAAGCTCCGTTGTCGTCGTCGGTCCGATGCTTTCCATCCAACCCCGTACGATCATTTCAATTGTGGCATCATCTTGTGTTGCCAAAGCAGCCTCGACATCCCGCTGCCGCTCGGCAGCAACCCACCCTTTAACCGTTTTCTCCGATGCCCCTGAATCCTCACGGCCGGTGGCAAGCTCCCTCGCCCGACCAGATTGTATTAATTCCGGGATGAACTGCTGCCAGCCGGAGACTGACTCGCACGGCACCCACACCAGCGTGAGCAGCGCGTCGTGGAGTTCGTCGGCATCACGGACGACCGGCCAAGCTTCGCGAGCCACTTCATCGATTGCGATAGCATCCAACGCGCCGACTTCGCCGGCAAGTTCAGGCGGCAGCGTTCTCCTCAACTCCACCGCCCGCGCCCGTCGTTCTTCCAAAGGCGCATCGTCGAGAAATGCGTAGGGATTGGCATTCAAGATCTCGTGCGAGAAGGGCGAGGGCGTCGGCGTATCGATTGCGACGCAAGTGATGGCTCCGCTTTCGATACGACGCAGAACGTCTATCAAACCGTCGACGTCCATCGCTTCAGTCAAACAATCGCGCAACGTCTCATTGACCAACGGATGATCTGGAATGGTCCTGGCTGCACGCGCTCCCGTGAGGTTTTCCTGGCAGGCAATGGCATCCGGGAAGACCGCCGCCAGCAGATCCTCTGCTTTCATCCGCTGGATATTCGGTGGAACTTTCTTGCCTTTCGCAAAGCGCAGCAGCGCCAGGGAACGGGACGCATTCCAGCGCCAACGGGTCGCGAACATCGGAGCAAGCAACACCGCTTGAACGAGCACCTCGCGAACCGAGCTGGAACGGAGGTATCCGAAGACCGACTCCAAAGGGAAACTGTGCTTCTCGCCCAGGGAAATAACAAGTCCGTTGTCCGTGGCGGCGGCCTGCAATTCGAAATCGAATGTCACACAGAAACGCTTACGCAACGCCAGTCCCCAGGCCTTATTGATCCGCCCCCCGAAGGGAGCATGAATCACCAACTGCATCCCACCACTCTCGTCAAAAAATCGCTCGGCGACGACCCGGTCCTGAGTGGGCACCGTTCCCAGAATGGCCTTGCCGCCCAACAGATACTCGATGACCTGGTTGGCGCCCCTCGCGTCAAGGCCGCATTCATTCCGCAGCCAGGCAAGGGGTAAGGGGTGCGCGGTCAGGGTTGAGGGATTTGCGGTGACGAGTCGATCAAGCTCTGTTCGAAGTCTGGCCACCTCAGCCGAGAGTTCGGCGGTGCGCGCCGG
>NZ_CDLUDY010000279.1:0-6993 GCF_975968855.1 Petrachloros mirabilis | reverse complement strand
TCGTCGAGGCCGGCGATCCGGCGGTAGCCGCATCGCCTGGCCTCCAGTTCAAATTCGTCGGTAGGTCCCACGACGTTGCCTACGGACTCCTTGTCGGGAGGTACGACTATCGTGGTCTAACAAACAGAGACGGGCTAGCTTATGATTTTGCAGCTGCAGTTGCTGCTTCTGCCGGGGCTTCCGGAGAGTCGGCAGCCTTTGTGGAGGCTGACGAGGCTTTGCCCTCCCCGATGAACTCCCGATCTTCCACTCTCGAGAACTTGCCCTTTTTCCCTCGCAGATAATATAGCTTGGCCCGGCGCACCTTACCCTGGCGGACAACATCGATCTTGGTCACGATCGGTGAATGCACCGGGAAAATCCGCTCCACGCCTACGCCGTAAGACAGCTTGCGCACGGTAAACATTTCGGTATTCAGGCTCCCTTTTCTGGCGATCACGGCCCCTTCGTAAACCTGGATACGTTCTTTTTCGCCTTCAACCACTTTGACGTGGACGCGCACCGTATCCCCGATCTCAAAGTGCGGAACCGACTTCTTTTGTAACGACCGCTGTACCCGCTCCAACTGATTCATGACGTCAACCCTCCTCCCCACACTGAACCGGCGCGCACGGCACGCCTTCACGAATAATCTCATCCAACAACTGTCTGTCTTCGACCGTAAACTCCCGGTCCTTTAACAGATCAGGGCGTTTCTGATATGTCGCCCGCAGCGCTTCCTTCCGCCGCCAGCGGCGGATAGCTTCATGGTGTCCGGACAATAACACTTCAGGAACGACCATCCCCCTCACTTCCGCCGGTCTGGTATATTGCGGATATTCCAGCAAAGAATCGGTGAACGATTCTTCGACAATCGACTGAGGAGCACCTAAAACACCCGGGACCAGGCGTGCCGCAGCATCGATCATAATCAGCGCCGGCAATTCCCCGCCTGTCAACACGTAATCACCCACCGACACTTCTTCCGGCTGAAGGGACTGTTTGACTCGTTCATCAACGCCCTCGTAATGCCCGCACACGATCATGAGGCGACGCGAATCGCCAGCCAACTCCTTTGCATAGGCTTGCGTAAAAGACCGCCCGTGCGGTGAAGGAAGCAACAGCCGAATCTGCTCGCCTTCCGCTTCATATCGCCTGCGGATCTGTTCCACAGCGCGGATGATCGGTTCGGCTTTCATGACCATACCGGCCCCGCCACCATAAGGAACGTCGTCAGCGACCTTGTGCTTATCCAACGTGAAATCTCTGATATTGTGGACGCGCACCTCCAGCAGCCCCTTTTCCTGAGCACGCTTAAGCATGCTGGTGCCGACTACAGGTGCCACCATCTCAGGAAACAAAGTAATGACGTCACAACGCATCGGCACCCTCAATCAATCCTTCACTTGTACGTACAGTCATCCGCCCCTGCACAAGATCCACCGCCCGAACGAAATGTCTGGCCGCTGGAATGAGCAACTCCCGCCCATTCTTCCGCACGACGAAGACGTGATGACCCGGCAACTCCCAAACCCTATCAATGGTTCCGAGTTCATGCCCTTCTTCGTCGTCAACCATCATTCCGATCAAATCACATTCGTATAGGACGTCTTCCTGCCGGACAGAGGGTTCCGCCGGAGGCACCTGAATCAGCGCGCCGCGCAACATTCCCGCCGCTTCGGGTGTCGTGATTCCGTCGAATTGCAGAATATAGGCTGTACCGGCTTGGCGCACGTGGTTCACGGTCCTATTCGTGACTTCCCCTGCAACCCCTACTACACTCACAGCCTTCAAACGTTCAAATCGCCCAGGTACGTCACTCAAAGACCGTACCTTCACGGCCCCTCTCACCCCGAAAGGCTTTTCGATCTTGCCGATGGTCACGAGATCCACTTCCGCACTGGCCATACAATCACGATTTCTTCTTCTTTGCAGCCTTTTCCGTCTCGAACTGTTTCCAGACACCGGAGCGTCGGAGCAGCGTCTTAACCGTGACGGTCGGTTGAGCGCCTTGATGCAGCCACGTCAATACACGCTCTTGCTTTAATTCCGGCAAGCCCGCTTCCTTCAACGGATCGAAGATGCCTAATATCTCCAAAAAACGCCCGTCACGCGGCATGCGGGAATCCGCCGCCACGACGCGATAGACAGGTCGCTTATGTCGTCCCGTCCTGGTTAACCTCAAATGAACGGCCACTGTCACCCTCCTTCTCTGCGAGACACACCTGCCAGGGGTCCCTGATCCCGACTTACATCGAACGCAGGAGCTGCGCGAGTTGCCTACGTCCTCCCGCTCCAGCCATCACCTTCGCAATCTTCCGTGCCGACAGGAACTGCTTGATCAACCGATTCACTTCCATCACATTCGTTCCACTACCACGCGCAATACGTTTTTTCCGGCTGCCGTTGATGATGGTGTGGTCACGCCGCTCACGGGAAGTCATCGAATCGATGATAGCGACGACCCGCTTCATTTCCCGCTCCGGCACTTCCCCCTCCATGGCGCCTTTCAATTTTTGGCCGCCCGGCAACATCCCCAGGATTTGATCCAACGAACCCAACTTGTTCATCTGCCCTAACTGGGCGCGAAAATCTTCAAGCGTGAAGGAGTTGCTGGCCAGCCGCTTCTGCGCTTCCTCCGCCTGCTCGTGGGTAAACGATTCTTGGGCCTTCTCTATCAACGAAAGGACATCGCCCATGCCCAGAATACGGGAAGCCATTCGATCCGGGTGGAAGATCTCAAGCGCATCGAGTTTTTCCCCGACGCCCAGGAATTTGATCGGCTTACCAGTCACGGCCCTGATGGACAGCACGGCACCGCCGCGTGCATCGCCTTCCACCTTGGTCAGGATGACCCCGGTCAACCCAACCCTCTGATCAAATTGACCGGCCATCGTGACAGCGTCCTGACCTGTCATCGCATCCGCCACCAACAGCACATCGTTTGGCCGCACCGCAGATTTGACGGCGGCCAACTCCCCCATCAGCTCATCATCGATGTGAAGACGTCCACCTGTGTCGAGTACCACAAGGTCGAATCCTTGCTCACGTCCACGATCGACCCCCGCTTGGCAGATACGGACGACGTCCGCCTGCTTCGCGTCCACGTGATCCAATCTCTGCACTTCGATATCGAGATCCCGTCCCAAGCTGGCCAACTGGTCGCCAGCCGCAGGACGACGCGGATCCGCCGCCACTAAGAGCACCCGTTTCCCCTGTCCCTTGAAAAGCTTTGCGAGTTTCCCGCAAGTGGTAGTCTTACCAGCCCCTTGAAGACCGACCATCATTACAACAGTCGGCGGTGCCGAAGAAAGCGACAGCCCAGCCCGCTCGCCTCCCATCATGTCGCGAAGTTCGTCCCAAACCACCTTGACAACTTGGTGGCCGGGTGTAAGGCTCTTCAGGACCTCTTGCCCGAGAGCTTTTTCTCGAACACGTTCGATGAAGTGTTTGACGATCTTGAAATTGACGTCGGCTTCCAGAAGTGCTAGCCGGACTTCCTTTAAGGCTTCACCAATATTCTCCTCGGTGAGAATACCGGTGCCGCGGAGCTTCTTCAGGATTTTTTCGAATTTTTCGCTAAGCTGGTCCAGCATCATGCACCAAAGAAAAAGGCAATCGAAGCCTTGCCGCAGATCTCCGATCGCCTCGAAAAATCTAGCAAAAGAGCATCGGGCAGTCTAAATGACACCCTAGAAGAAGTCAAGGGAGAGACAGGCAGCATTTTGTTGACAGCTACAGGACCTTTCGCTATGGTCTACCCGGCATTCGATGAGTTCAGTCAATAGGTTATGAGGCCTGTGCTGTGAGAAAATCCCCGTGGTTGTTGCTCATGTTTCTCCTCATCGGCGGGCTATTGGGAGGAATACTAGGGGAAATCCTTCAGGTCATGGCACCGAAAGGCGGAACAATTCAGGCGTTCTTCACCACGAGCCTCCCAATAGGTTTCGACCCTCCGTTCACGATCAATTTACTCCTTATCAAGCTTACCCTGGGATTCAGCCTCAAATTGACCCTCTTGAGCTTTCTCGGTATGTTCCTTGGTATCTTCCTCTACAAGAATGTCTAGAGCTGGGATCTCAACTCCAACAGCTGCATTCGCAGGGTGCGGACGCGGTTTCTGAGCAAGGCGGCTTTTTCAAACTCCAATTCCTTTGCCGCTGCTTTCATTTCTTTCTCAAGGCGTTGAATACTCTGCTCGATCGTGTCGTCGATTCCGTATTCGGTCTGCGACTCAGCTGCCAATGCCAGTTGCTCTTCCTCAACGGGCATCTCGGAGTATTCTAGAAAGGGGATATGTTTTTCGACGCTTTTTGGCATGATGCCATGAAGATCGTTGTACTCCGCTTGTATGTTCCGGCGGCGAGCCGTTTCATCGATGGCCTGCTTCATCGAAGCTGTCACAGCGTCGCCATAGAGAATGACTCGGCCTCGTACATTTCTCGCTGCACGGCCCGCCGTTTGAATCAACGACCGGTAGGATCGCAAATATCCCTCTTTATCGGCATCCAGAATCGCAACCAAACTGACTTCAGGAAGATCTAGTCCCTCTCGCAGTAAATTGATACCAACCAAGACGTCGAACCGGCCCAGCCGAAGCTCTCGTATGATCTCGGCACGTTCCAATGTTTTGATATCCGAGTGGAGATATCGCACCTTAACCCCGACTTCATGGTAGTACTCGCTTAAGTCTTCCGCCATGCGTTTAGTCAGCGTAGTAACCAACACCCGACCGCCCACCATCGTTTCAGATCGTATTTCACTTAACAGATGGTCTACCTGTCCCTTTGCCGGATGCACTTCGGTGACGGGATCGAGCAAGCCCGTCGGTCGTATGATCTGTTCGACGACCTCGCCATTGACATGTTTCAGCTCATATGGCCCTGGCGTCGCAGACACGTAGATCACCTGGTTGAGGCAGCGCTCAAATTCATAAAACTTCAACGGTCTGTTATCAACCGCCGAGGGCAATCGAAATCCGTAGTCCACAAGTGTCCGTTTGCGCGAAAAGTCCCCTTCGTACATGCCACCGACCTGCGGAATAGTTGCGTGCGACTCGTCGACGATCAAGAGAAAATCCCTGGGGAAATAATCGAGTAAGGTCGGGGGGGGATCGCCCGGCGAACGGCCGCTTAAATGCCGCGAATAATTTTCGATGCCGTGACAGTAGCCCATCGCGCGGATCATTTCCAGATCGAACTTCGTCCGTTGGGCGATTCGCTGTGCCTCAATCAGTTGGTTCTGTTTCTTGAAATAGGCCACGCGTTCATCGAGTTCCTCTTCAATCCCGGTGATCGCTCGCTCGTGCCGATCCGGCGCGATGAGATAATGTGTATTGGGATAGATTGCCACTTTGGGCAGCTTCCTTATCGATTTCCCCGTCAAGGGATCGATTTCATGGATAGCGTCGACCATATCACCGAACAACTCGATTCGAACCGAGACTGCCTCGTTTGAAGCCGGAAAGATCTCGATCACATCACCGCGAGCCCGGAACGTCCCGCGATGAAAATCGACGTCGTTTCGTGCATACTGTATCTCGACGAGTTTCGCCAAGATCTTCTCTCGACGGATCTCCAATCCCTCTTCGAGATAGACGACCATGCCGTGATAGACCTCAGGCGACCCCAGTCCATAGATGCAGGAGACCGACGACACGATCAGGACGTCGTTGCGCTGCAACAGGGAAGTGGTCGCCGCATGGCGCATTTGATCGATCGCATCATTGATCGAGGAATCTTTGGCAATATACGTGTCGGTTTGTGGAATGTAGGCTTCAGGCTGGTAGTAGTCGTAATAGCTGATGAAGTATTCGACAGCGTTGTGGGGGAAAAACTGCTTAAACTCCTGGTAAAGCTGTCCGGCCAAAGTCTTATTGTGAACCAGCACCAGCGTCGGTTTTTGCACTCGAGCCACGACGTTGGCCATCGTAAACGTCTTGCCTGATCCCGTCACACCGAGCAGGACCTGATGCTTGCGACCGTCTAAGACACCGGTGGCAAGCTTATCGATCGCTTGTCCTTGGTCTCCACAGGGTTTGAAGGGAGCAACGAGTTGAAACTGTGCCATGAAACGACCTTCCAGCCGTTACTCTACCATGCAAAGAGACACGGCATCACGGCCGGACAATCCAATGATCGGCCGGACGGGAAAGTCAAGCCCACTCCTGCCGGCGCTAACTCAAATTAATCAGCGACCGAACCGGCTTGATCCGGACGATGACGGAGCGCCTTGCCTTCGAAAGGTGCTACTGCTGTCTCCCCCTCGATATGATCGGGTTGGCAGAGAACCGCTTCGCTGTGATGCTCGATGACGCATGGTTCTCACGCCGGCCTGCATGACTGCGGCGGCAGGGAGGGCGGCAAACGAGGGGAGCGGTAGTTTGGTGGTGCGGATCCTCAGTTGACGCACCATCCGCAGGTATTCGCGCTCTTCCGACTCCGACAGGATCAGAAATGTGGCACCCTCTTTCTCCGCCCGCCCAGTTCGTCCAGCCCGATGTACATACGAATTCGGGTTGACAGGGAGTTCATAGTGGATCACTTGAGACACATCGGGGATATCCAACCCCCGTGCCGCCACGTCAGTGGCCACAAGAGACCTCAATCGTCCGGCACGGAACGCGCCGAGCGTCCGCTCCCGTTGGGCCTGGCTATGGTTGCCAGTGATCGAACCAACCGAAGCCGGTTCTCCTCCCAACTTCGCTGCCAATCGTTTGACTTTGTACTTCTGGTCACAAAACACCATCGAGCGCTCTCCGGCCTTTACCGTTTGCAATAGTGTGTGTACGAGTTGAGTCCGCGATTGTTCCGCCTGCACGACGTAATAGGCATGCGTAATTGTCGCGGGGCTGCTTATACCTGGATCGACCGAAATCCTGGCCGGATTGCGCTGCATGCCAAGGGCAAGTTGCTCGATCTCCGGTGAAAAGGTGGCGGAAAACAACAAAGTCTGCCGTTCCTTCGGAAGCAAGCCGAGTATTCGCTGAATATCACGCAGGAACCCCCGATCGAG
>NZ_CDLUDY010000278.1:0-19392 GCF_975968855.1 Petrachloros mirabilis | reverse complement strand
ACTGTTGAGTTCATCGACCGTCCCGTATGCCTCAACGCGGAGATTATCCTTCCACACCTGCTGCCCACCGGCCAACCTGGTTTTCCCCTTGTCGCCGGTTCTCGTGTAGACTTTCGTGATACGCATTGTTAATCCAACCCTTTCAAATCCACTAGAACCCTTGAAATCGGTAACTGAGCCCACCGAATATCGCGATCCCCGGGGCAGGAACAACAAATGGCTCAACGTTGCCGCTACCTGTGAGATTATTGGCTGCAATGATCCCCTGTGTACTATATCGTTGATCTAAAATGTTATTCAGCATAAGAAATCCGCTGATCTTTCCTCCAGGCACCGAACGTTCTTAGGCAACTCTGCCGTTGAGGACAAAATAGCCCGGCAATCTTGGTTGAACATTCTGTTCATCGTTGAGCATGAATTGGGTGCTCACATAGAGGCCTGCTAGGGAAAGGGTCCAGCCCCGCACCGGATGAACGTTTCCGACAACACCGAGTCGATGCTTTGGAACCAGCGGGAAGCTGCTCCCCTTTTTTACCTGTTGGATATAGGGCGTTCCCCCGAATTCGTCGAAGAAAAAAGGGTTCAACGTTAAATCGCTCTGAATCGTCGCATCAGTGTACGTATAGTTCACGGTGAAATCAAAAACCTCGCTGAGCTTGGACTTCCATGTTGCCTCGACGCCCTGGCGTCGAGATCGGTCAATATTGGTGTTGCTGGCAAACGTGGTCGCACCGCACGTAAAGGGATCCCCGCACACGATCAAAATTTCATCGGTCACATCCGTTCGGTAGAGGCTGAGACTAACTTCTCCCAGACGGCCGATCGCAGACTTCACGCCGACTTCGTAATGTCTCCCGTGCACTGGTTTTAAATTGGGATTGGATCCAAACGACCCTAAGGCGAACAATTCGTTGGACGTCGGAACTCGGAAACTCTCGCCATAGCTGAAGTACACACTCGTTTCCGAGGTCGCAAGATAGGTAACACCGACGCGGGGGGTCGCCCGATTAAATCGTTTGTCACCGCTATTGGCCACGCTGTTCAGATCTGTAAACCTGATCTGACTGTGATCATACCGAAGCCCGGCAGTAATGACGATCCGGGAAGCAATATTCAACGTATCTTGCACATACACACCTGCGATGTCTTCATCCGTCGTCCCTTGACCGGCCGAGAAAAACGTTTCGCTCTGAGAGCGTCGGCTGGTCCCGATATCATTCCGCGTGAACTCTCCACCCACAACGAGCGTGTTTCGACTCATGTCCCACACACTCTCGTGAGTCACTTGCCCCGTGGCCCCTTTCGATTCAGTCAAGACAAGATTGGTGGCGTTGGGCAAGAGATTGCGAGAGCAGAACGCCAAGGCAGCCGCACAGAACGGCTGACTTCGCGTGAACTGGTCCTGATCAAGCCTTCTGTAGAAACCGTTCACATTAAGCGATAGACCAAATGGCAACGTCTGTCTCCCGGTCAATCTCACCACATTCGTCTCATTGGCAAAAAAATCACCAGGAGTGAAGTTCCGTTTTGGATCGATAGCCTCAACGCTGATCGGAAGCGAACCGGCTTGTTGAATCCGGTCGTTGACATAGGTGAATGACAGGGTCACGTCGGTCGCCTTCGAGGGCCGGTAGCCCAATTTCCCGAAGAAACGAGAGATTCGCGCGGCTGACTCATCACGATAGCCGCTTTCCGTCTCACGCCCGAAGTTAGTGTAATAATCGAAGTCTCCGAGCGGTCCACTCGCGTTGATGGTATATCGTTCTCGATGAAAGCTTCCGAAGACCGTTTCTCCTGTTGCCTGATGCTTGTCGCCTCCGCGTTTGGTCACAATATTGACGACACCGCCCATGGCATTCTTTCCGTAAATGGCCGAAGCACCGGGGATGATTTCTATCCGTTCGATCGTATCAAACGGAATCAAGTCGAAGCTGACGGCGTTGAAATCCGGTTCGTTCATCCGCATCCCATCGAGAAATACGCTGGTGGCAGGAACAGGCTGACCGTTGAATCCTCGCAAATCAATGGTCTGCTGAAACGCATTGCCAACCTGATCGTACATGACAATTCCCGTGGCCCACTGAACGGCTTCTTGAACGGTCTTGGCACCGGACTTTTTGATATCCTCAGCCGTCACCACCGTGACTTTGGCAGGAAGGGTCCTGGCATCGACGGGAGTATCAGGAAGACGCGTACTGGACACGACAACTTCGCGCGTCTCGATCACATCCTCGACGTCTTCAGACTGACCATTGGCGGAAACAGGCACAAGGCTGGCAAGCACACACAGGGCAAGACGGACAACAGTACTATTCACAGAGACCTCCCTTTGGCTCGAAGGGTTCAGCCGAACTGCCCGCTCGGTGGGTATCCTGACTCACGGATCGTCGCGAAACCTGCGCCTTCCCATATGCCAATACACACAGTGGCAATTGTGCAGGTTCACTCCCCGATTACAGTGGCGGCACCGTGATGGATTTGCACCATCTTCCCCGTCACGAACGGTATGTTGACTCGAACACGCTCTCCCAGGTTACACAGTACCCCCTAATTGGAAGTATGGGTGGCTCGGGTACAAAAGCCGCCCCGGAATAATACGACTCACGTTACCGCGGATACGAGACCAGCTTGAAGATGATCCTGCCTCGGCAAAGAAACTCGCGGCAATCCGGTATCAGGATGTGTGTCGACCAGTACGCGGCAGCCATACACATCCGTCAGTATCGACGAGCTAACAACCTCTCGGGGGGCACCGAGGCATACGAGCCTCCCCTGCTTCAGCACCAGAATGCGATTACAATATTGGCTAGCCAGATTGATGTCGTGAGAGACCAACACCACCGTCATACGCAACCGCTCATGGGCCCGAGTGAGGATGCGGCACAGGTCAAGCTGATGGTTCAGATCGAGATGGGCGGTCGGCTCATCAAGCAACAAGACGCGAGGCTGCTGCGCCAGGGCACGGGCCAACAGTACTCGCTGCCGTTCGCCAGCCGAGAGCGTACCAACCATTCGATCTGCCATATGCGTCAGGTCCGTCATGGCCATTGCTTCTTCTGCAACGGCCAAATCTTCTCGCCGCTCCCACCCAACCATACTCCAGACTCCTCCCCGCCGATGCGGATAACGCCCCATTAAGACCATGTCGACAACAGAGAATGGGAAATCGAACATGAGGTCTTGTGGCATGTACGCAACTTGACGGGCAAGAGACTCACGAGGTGATGCTGACATCTCGGACCCAAACAACCGGATGCTCCCTTGTTGTGGCTGCATGAGATTCGTAAGGAGTTTCAGCAAAGAGCTTTTGCCTGACCCGTTGGGCCCGATAACACCTAAAATCTCACCCGCACGGACCGTAAACTCAATGCCGTCGATGACCCACCTCGGGCGGTCGCCCATAGAATAGCCCCGAGACGACTCGTAGCGGAACGACAGCGCACGCACGTCAAACGCGTGACACTCTGGAGACGTTGGACTGAAAGAGACGGTATGGCTCATGTGCTGAACCGGTATCTACGAGTAATCAACAGATAAAGAAAGAACGGTCCGCCGATAAGCGCCGTCACGACACCCACGGGAATTTCTGCCGGAGCGACGACAGTACGCGCAACCGTATCAGCCAGGATTAAGAGCATCCCTCCTACCAATGCAGAAACAGGGAGCAGTATCCGATGATCCGCCCCGCATACGATCCGTACAAGATGCGGTACCACCATGCCGACAAAACCGATCATGCCGCAAAGCGATACAACGACCCCGGTCAAAAGCGCAGAAACTACGAATACCATCCGTTGAACATGTTCCGATTCGACTCCCAGGGAACGGGATGCATCCTCCCCTGTGACCAAAAGATTCAACGCTTGACCATAGCGAAGCAAGCACAACAGTCCGACGACGACACAGACGGCGATTCCGATCAAGGCCATTCGACTCGGTGCGTTGAGCGTACCCATAAGCCAGAGAACCACACGATAGAGCGCCGAAGGGTTGATGATCGACGTCGCAAACATCATCAGCGCGGAACAAACGGCATTAATAATCACACCTGCGAGCAACAAGGTATACACCGATAACTGTCCCTGGGAGACTGCAATCGCATATACGAGAACGATGGTAATCCCCCCGCCAATGAAAGCACAGAGAGGGAGGCCGATTCCTCCCATCACGGTCCCAAGCCCAAGTGCAAGTCCGATCGTTGCGCCTAAGGCAGCACCACTGGAAATGCCCAACACATAGGGATCGGCCAACGGATTTCTGACCAGCGCTTGAAGCGCGGCCCCTGTGATCGCCAAGGAGGCCCCCACCAGGAGGCCCATCATAATCCTCGGAAACCTGACCTCCCAAAGGATGATGCGAGCGACGTCCGCTTCCTTTGATACGTCCCATGAAAAAGCAGACCATACTTGTGCCCAAGTCAGTGCATGAGATCCGAATCGAAGCGCCACCAACGCCACAATGCACGTCAGTGCAACTGCCGTGGCGATCACGGCATACCACCGACGAATTCGCAACGTTTGCCACGATGACAGGGCTTTGCCGATCCGCATTGTGTCAGGCTGCACCGTGGCCTGCGGAAGAGAAGAAGGAATCATGGTTGCTGCTCCAAGATTCCTCCAAAGTACGCTTCGGGATGTATCGCCTTCGCAAGCATCTCAAGCCCCTCAACAAGACGCGGACCAGGGCGATCAATCAAGACGCTGGGAACAGAAATTAATCGATCATGCTTCACCGCGGAGATCTGAGGCCATCGTCGCCACTGTTGTTGCTCATCTACTGGAATGCCTTCTTCGTCACCGACCGGAAAGACGATGCACTCAGGGTCCTGTGCAATCACATCCTCCAGCGACAAACGTGGGTATGCGCCCGAGGCCTCGGCGGCGATATTTTCGCCACCGGCGAGTTCGATCAGCTGATGAATAAAGCTCCCTGGCCCGACCGATTGGAGCGGTTCGGTGTTCAGCACATAGAGAATGCGCGGCCTTGGACGTGCCTGCAGACGCTCTTTCACAGCAGCCATCCGCTGTCGCATTGACGCCACCAGCACATCACCGGCCTGGCTACGGTCCAGCATCCGTGCCACCGTCTGAATCTGTAACAGCACATCCTCGATTGACGCCGCCTGAAGTGCGAACGCCGGAACTTTGAGCCGATCCAACTGCTGCATCAGACCCGGCTGGATAAAATCTTGCGGGAGCAAGACGAGGTCCGGCTTCAATGCGAGAATCTGTTCGATGCTCGGAGTTGTGCCCTTCAGCTGAGGCTTCAGCTTTGCTTCCGGAGGGAAGTCGCACGATTGCGTAACGGCCACGACACGATCCGCCACGCCAATCGCAAAGAGAATTTCCGTAATATTCGGCGCCATCGATACCACGCGGCTCGGAGCCTTAGCAAAAAATAGCTTCCTACCCTGAGCATCAACAAAGGTGCGCGGGGTAACATTGGCCATGAACGGCATGCCGGTGAGAATTCCCTGTTGTCTGCGTTTCATATCCGGTATCGCGTCATTTGCTTTCACAACGGTTGCGGAGGCCGACCACAGAAGACCTGTGGCAAGCAGTAGTCCCACCCATTGACGCTCCCTGTTCACAACTTCGCTCAAATAAAAAATCCCCAAGGCCTCTCGCAGACCCTGAGGATTGCTCCCGCATCTTCATCCTCGCCTGTTCCCCAGCCCTCGAAGGAACCATGGCCAATTCTCTGGGCAGGTCTTCTGACTCATGGTTCAACCTACTCCCCGTGCCTTCCCATCCATCCGACAAACAGGACAGTGGCATCTACGGGTTTCGTCCCCATTTACAGCGGCGGGACCGCGAGGGATTTGCACCCTCTTCCCTTACCCAGAAATCACAATGTGAGCGGCACTCTAGGAGAGAGTGACAAAACTTGTCAAGTTCATTAATGTCCGATTCGTAGCCCGCAACCAAAGCCAGTATCATCCCCCACCAATAACTTCCTGAATCACATGGGATTTTCTTTGGCCTTTTCGGCATAGGGCTTGCTGAGTCTTAGAAACAGATGCCCGTTGACGAGCAGGTTGCATTTTGTGCTGCGGGGAAGTTCTCCGTGTAGTTCTGCATTTATACCGATGAAACACCTTCTGATTGCTGCTGCCATACTGTTCATCCTTTTCCAATTGGGAGGACTCCTTTGGCTGTCGAATAACCATGGCAACACGGAGACCTTCGCACGACTCTTGGATCCTCCCCCGCGCTCCATTCAGAACCCCTATCAAAACGGCTACTTTTATTTGTTCGGTCTGACCACTGCCCCGTTACTCGACCCCGCCAAGACAGGTTATGAGATCTGGGTAGAAGAGTCAGGGGATTTCGACCGGGAGTCGCATGAAGGGAGCAAATCAAGCCGCGCCAAGCTCGATCTTGGCGATTCGTTGGAATCGGCAGCAGAAATCTGGAATCTCCCTGACCCTCTGCTTGCATTTAAGAAAGGAGCCATCAATTCCAGGCCTTCCACCGGCCCACAGCGAATCTTATTATCACGGTACGAGCGGTGGCTCGGACTCCCGTTCGAGGATTGGGGATTTGGCCGGCGCGTACCAGCTCTCAATCGAGAAATCGTCGCTGTACATCGGCTTTACGTCGCAGCTGGCTTTGCGCTCGGATCAGCCGAAGGATTCGAGAGACTTCGGAAGGATCTGCTCTTCTGGCGTTTTATACTTCGCGAGTCGAAAACTATCGGCACGAAGGTCTTGGCCCAGGTTATTATAACTGATGACCTTCAACTACTCTCGAAGGTTCTGGCCAGGCCATTGGTGGATAATAAGATTCTCTCAACGGGCATGCAGGTGACTCTTCCCCTTTCAGAATCTGATCACTCGCTTCGCTGGCCCATAAAACACCAATTAGCCCTTGCCGTAAGAGAATCTCGTGCGAGCGTGATGCCCATGGACGAGTCAGCCGGGGCACGCACCTCTGAAGAGGAATGGCTGATCAGTGCAGCGAACCTTCCCTCCCATGCCTTCGAGGCCATCAAACATCCTTACACCCGTTCCTTCCTGAGTGTGCTGTTCAACTCATCGGAAGCCTGGGATACATATGCCGCCTATTACGAAGCGCTTATCAACGCGTCTGAAAGTCGGGCGCTTCGTCTTCCGCGAATGCGTGAAATCACAGGTGACCTCAATCGAGGGTTGATGGAACAACTATTCAACCCTGTCCCGGTGGAACCTGATTGGAACCTGTTTCATCGCCAATTGACTGAGACTGACACAAGGCTTCGTCTAGCCTCACTGCAAATTCAGTTACGCCGCCCAAATCCTCTAAGAGCCATCCCCACGAGGCTCGCCCAGGTAGGATCTGACTATTACGATCCTTTCACCGGTTTGCCGATGTTATGGAGCCCGACACAACAGAAGGTGTACAGCACAGGACCTGACCGGTTGGACGACGGTGGCGATCCGACATTTGACATTAGCGTCCCAGCCATCGTCTCAAAACCTGGGACTCACTAGTAAAGGACCCGTCGGGGCCGATCCGTCTTCCCGCATCAGGCAAAAGTGACTACTCCCATCTAATATGTCCACAGTCTTGTGGCTCAAAGACTAACGCCAGCCATCAACCAAGGTCTTGTTACACACGCCGAGCTTATGGTAATTTGACCAGTCAACTTAAGTGGTAGAAACCTTCTACGCAGGGGAGTTTGCTGTGGCATTCTCATGTGACATCTGCTCAAAAAAACACCAATCCGGTCATAACGTCAGTCACGCCAACAACAAGACGAAACGTACGTTTAATCCCAACCTGCAGCGCGTCCGCGCAGTGGTTAATGGATCTACCCAACGTATCAGGGTCTGCACGCGCTGTCTGCGAAGCGGCAAGGTTCAGAAAGCCGTCTAAGAGCATTCCCTGCCCGCTTCCACAGCTAAATGGCATTCCGCAGTATTCCGCTGCGCGTGCATCCCTTTCACAGTATTTTGTATGGGTTAGAAAACCTCTGCGCTGAAGAATTTTATCCCGTCATCAACATCAATCGTAAAGGCTCAAGGCCCAGCAAGGTTAGTTGGAGTGGGCAACGGGATTTGAACCACATTATTCCGTCACCGATTCGACTCTGGGTACTGTCTCATCGATTCCCACTGAGTGGGTACCCCCCCTCGTATGCTGCCCGCGAAATGGGCACACCCTTTCGACCCCTCTGTCGAGGGTTGCAAATCATTTGAAGTGCATGTGGGGTATTTGGAGCGGGCGATGGGATTTGAACCCACGACAACTAGCTTGGGAAGCTAGGACTCTACCACTGAGCTACGCCCGCTCGCTGATCGGCATCGTACGCGGAGGCTCTACCTCAAGTCAAGAAACCTCTGGCCATTACCGTTGCAATTCAACGAGCGCAAATTTTCTCCGGCCGACTTTCAATCGATAGGATTCACCGGGAGCCAGACTTAGGATGGCGTTTGCATCGGTCTGTTTTTGGTCGTTGACCTCAAGACCCCCTTGGATGATGAGACGGCGGGCCTCGCTCTTGCTGGGAACCAAACCTGTTTTGGCCACAAGGTCGGCCAAACCGATAGTTGTGCCGTCCTTTAAGTCGGCTGCCGTCAGCATCAAGCGGACATCCGGCTCACTCGGAAATTCTTGTTTCTGAAACTTCTGCTGAAACGCCAAACGAGCCTGCCTGGCTGCCTCTTCACCGTGGTACCGGGTGACAAGCAGTTCTGCGAGCGACTGTTTGGCCTCCATCGGGTGAGCAGATTTCACCTTTTCTAAATCCTCGGTCGTCAGCAATTCGTAATACCGGAGCATCAGGACGTCGCTGATTGACATGACCTTCCCGAACATATCTTCGGGTTTGTCCTCGAGGGCGATGTAGTTCCCCAGGCTCTTGCTCATCTTCTTGACGCCGTCGGTTCCTTCCAGCAGCGGCATGGTAATGACCACCTGAGGCTCCTGTCCGTAATCACGCTGCAGTTCCCGGCCGACGAGGAGATTAAACTTCTGATCGGTTCCGCCCAGTTCGACATCTGCCTTCAACGCCACGGAATCGTACCCCTGCACTAGCGGATAAAGAAATTCGTGAACGCTGATCGGTTTCTGTTCTTGATAGCGCTTATAAAAATCCTCCCGTTCCATCATGCGCGCGACGCGATAGTGTGCTGCCAGCTGGATCAATCCGTCTGCAGACATCGGTCCCATCCAGCGGCTATTGAATTCGATGATGGTCTTTTCCGGATTGAGGATTTTGAAGATTTGTCGCTGGTATGTCTTGGCATTCTCCTGCACCTGTTCTTTCGTCAGCGCCTTTCTGGTTTCTGACACGCCGGTGGGATCGCCGATCATCCCGGTGAAATCTCCGATGAGGAAAATGACTTGGTGCCCCAAATCCTGAAAATGCTTCAATTTGTGTATCAGGACCGTATGCCCGAGATGCAGGTCAGGTGCCGTGGGATCAAATCCGGCCTTCACCCGCAAAGGTTTTCGCTCCTTCAAGGCACGAGTCAATTTGGCCTCAAGCTCGGTCTGTTGTATGACCTCAACGGCCCCGCGCAGAATCAATTCCATCTGTCGAGATAACTCGCTCATGCCTTCTTTCTCTTCCCTGGACCTGAACTACTGGGTGTCGATACGCTAATTAACGTCCGAATACGGTCGAATTTCTTCTTGCCGATTCCTTTTACATGACGGAGCTGACCCACATTACGAAACGCTCCCCGCGATTGCCGATATTCCACGATCCGCCCCGCGAGAACCGGACCGATACCTGGGAGCGACTCAATCTCTTGTTCCGTGGCAACGTTAAGATTCAGCTTCTCAGAGACCGGTCGCGTTGAGGGCCGCGGGGAGACAGGCAGCCTACCGGACGCCTGCTCAACCCCATCGACTGTTAGCTCAGACGAGCCCGTCACCCTCTGGAAATTCTCTTCCACTGATTGAACCAATGCTCTCCCCTGGAGACCAGCTCCTTGACGCGACTGCGGGACAGACCAGCCGATCCAGAAGACCACAACCATGGTCACAATCATCATGGATAGTTTGATTAAGAAGGAACTCAGCATCAACTTGCCTTCTTTCGTATCTGATGAATCGCTTTGCTTTCTGCATCTTCAGCTGCTTCCATCAATCCCTCATCCATGGTCGGATGAGCATGGATCATTTCAGCAACCTGAGAGATCGTTGCCCCTACCTGCATGGTTAAGGCGGCTTCATGAATGAGGTCCGCAGCATGGGCTCCGAGCATGTGGGCACCAAGCACCCTCCCCGTTGCCGTCTCGGCAATGACCTTACAAAACCCTGCTGTTTCGCTTGTCGCCTGTGCCTTTCCTAGCCCGGCAAAACGGAACCGACCGACTTTTACGCCTAAAATTGGGTCCTCTCCTCTCGCTTCGACCCGTTCCCGCGCCTGCGATTCCGTCAGACCGACACGACCGATTTCAGGTAACGTGAAGATTCCGGCCGGAATCACGTCATAGTTGATCGTCATAGAGTGTCCCATGATATCTTCAACAGCAATCTTGCCCTGACTCGACGCCACATGCGCAAGCATCGCCCTTCCCGTGACATTGCCGATGGCATAGATTCCTGGAGTCGTGGTCTCCATCCGTTCATTGACGACAATCTCTCCGCGCCGGCCTGTTCGTACCCCGACTTTTTCAAGCCCGATCCCTCGGCTATTGAAGCCCCGCCCCACCGACAGCAGCAATTTCTCCGCTTCGATAGTCGTACCGTCCTTACAAGATGCGGTGATGCTCGCGGGGTGGCGCCGGAGGCTTTCGACGGTCGTTCCGGTGACCACGTGTACGTTTCGCTTCTTCAATTCACGAGTAATCGTGGCAGAAATTTCCTCATCTTCGAGAGGCAACAGGCGATCCATCAGCTCCACCAGGGCGACTTCAGATCCAAGTCCGCTATACAAGCAGGCGAATTCACAGCCCTCAACACCTCCGCCAACAATCAGAAGCCGCCGAGGAACCTCCGTAAGATCCAACAGCTGTTGGCTGGTGAGAATCTGCATCCCGTCGATTGGAAACTGAGGGAGGTTCGGCCAGGACGAACCGGTCGCCACCACAATAGCATCGGCGGTGACGACCTGCTCCGCTCCATCTTTTGATCTGACACGTAGCGTCTTGGTGTCCTGGATTACACCGGTTCCCGCAATGTGCGTGACGTCCCATGCTTTGAACAGTGTAGCGATTCCTTTTACGAGGCTTGCCACGACTTGATTTTTTTCGTGCCACCATCTGCGGAAGATTGTAGGACACAGGGCCAGCGATCTGAAGGCCCATTGAGGAGCCGGACTTTTTGACTTTATCACCCAACTCAATTACTGAAAGCAGTGCCTTGCTGGGGATACAGCCCCAATTCAAACACACACCTCCGAGGGCCTGCGATTCAATGACATTAACACGCGCACCTAGCTGGGCAGCCCTGATCGCCGCGACATACCCACCAGGTCCGGCGCCCAGAATGGCGATGCGCTTAGACATGAAGAGAATTAGTGCTTTTGTGTGGCGAGGAACGCCTCGTACTGTTCCGCCGTCATCAACTGGTCGACTTCACCGGCGCTGGAAAGCTCGATGACGACCATCCACCCCTTGCCATAGGGATCGCTGTTCACAACCTCCGGATGATCCTTCAGGTCGGGGTTGACTTTGGTGATGGTGCCGCTCAGGGGGGTGTAGATCGTCGATGTCGTCTTAGTAGATTCAACTTCGCCAATCTGCTGTCCGGACTTCACGACCGATCCGACTTTGGGCAGGTCAATAAACACGATGTCGCCAAGAGCATCTTGGGCGAAGTGGCTGATGCCGACAGTCGCCTGGTTGCCGCTGACTCTGGCCCATTCATGTTCCTGATGATATCGAAGTTCTGCTGGAACCATGACCTTCCTTTCCTGCTCTTGGCAACACAACGTCACTTAGCGCAATTAAACAACAATCTCCATACCGCAGAAAAAGTAGCCGATCTCGAACTGCGCGGTTTCAGGCGAATCGGATCCATGCACGGCATTGAATTCAATGTTCGTTCCGTGAGCCTTACGGATTGTCCCAGGATCGGCCTTCGCGGGATCGGTTGCCCCCATGAGTTCACGATTTTTCTTGATGGCGTTCTCTCCCTGCAGAACGAGCACAACAGAAGGCCCTGAACACATAAACGTGCACAAGCTGTCGAAAAACGGCCTCGCCTTATGTACGGCGTAGAACCCCTCTGCAACCGGCTTGGACATTTGCATCAGCTTCATGGCCACCGGTGTTAATCCGGCCTTCTCATATCGACTGATGATGTCGCCGATCACATTCTTCTTCACCGCATCAGGTTTGATAATCGCTAACGTTCGCTCACTCATTGCTTGAACTTTTCCTCCAATCTAATAAATGGAACGCCACAAAAATGTTGCCGCATTATAGGGATCGAACCGGTGAGTTTCAAGGCGTCAGGATGGCAAGGATGCAAACTGCATCGCCAGTTCCTGAGGCTTGAAGACCCCGCGCTCAGTAATAATTCCGGCTACTAACTCGGCCGGCGTTACATCAAAGGCAGGATTGTAGACGGCTACCCCCTCGGGAGCCACTCGATGATTTCCATGAATGGTCGTCACTTCTTCCGGGTTCCGTTGTTCGATCGGGATATCGCCACCGGTCTTCGTGTTCAGATCGATCGTCGAATAGGGCGCAGCCACATAGAATGGTATGCGGTGCGCCCTCGCTAAGACGGCGACGGAATAGGTTCCGATCTTGTTGGCCACATCACCGTTGGCGGCAATCCGATCTGCTCCGACAATACAGAGATGGATCTTTCCCTGCTTCATTAAGGCGCCAGCCATGTTATCCGCAATCAACGAGACAGGAATCTTGTCCTCCATCAGTTCCCATGCTGTCAACCGCGCGCCCTGTAAGACAGGCCTGGTTTCGTCGGCAATGACTTCTATCCGCTTGCCCTCCTCCCAAGCCGCTCGAATCACGCCAAGCGCGGTTCCATACCCGGCTGTGGCGAGCGCCCCAGCATTGCAGTGGGTCAAGATCGTTTGACCGGTGTTAATGAGTGCCGCCCCGTGCTTTCCCATGGCTCGGCAGAGAGCAATATCCTCTTCGAGAATCGCTTTCGACTCTTCGAACAATTGTCGTTTGATGACTGCGAGCGGATGCGTCCGCAGCTCCTCGAGCTTCCGTTTCATCCGCTCGATCGCCCAAAAGAGATTGACCGCGGTCGGCCTCGTGGCAGCCAATTCGTCAAAGATATCGCGTAGAGAGGCGGCGAAAGAATCGTAGTCTTCTGCCTCGACGTTCTGTGCACCGAGTGCGACCCCCATTGCCGCCGTGACGCCGATAGCGGGTGCTCCACGTACTTTTAACTCCCGGATGGCCATCGCCACTGTTTTAACATCGCGGCAGTCAAGGAATTGAACACACCCTGGCAAACAACTCTGATCGAGCAAACGAACAGCGCCGTCTTTCCATTCAACGGTGGGAACCATGATAGAACCTTGTAGCTTGAACACAACAGGAGTGCAAGGGGTGAGGCTGCCAGGGAATCCTGCAAGTTTAGGAAAGGCGCAACGGATGAGGCGCGTACGGGAAGAAGAAGTGAACCGTTATGCTAGCGGCTATTGGCTCGTTTTCCGACAGAAATCAAGGTGACTGGGGTGACGGGATCGTGCTCGGCTTTGGCTTGTTCCATCTTGGCCAATTCACGTTCCAACATCGCTCGAATAAATCCACTGGTGGTGTATCCCTGTTGCTTGAGTCCGTCTAATTGAGCCTTCAACTCTACCGGCAACTGAATCACAATACGCACGAGCTTAGACATAACGACGCTCCTTCAAAAAGACAGACCCAACGCATCCGTTGGGTCACTGCACACCTTATGCCTTAGGAGCGACGGGAGAAGATCAAATAGAATTGACGACTTACGAACCACCACAAGGGATGTCTAGGGTAAGCACTTTGCCTATTTTCGTCAGCATTTGCCCTCAATTGTACGACCGTACGGCCTCGACAATCCAGATAGCTCGCCTCCTATATACGAATACACCGGACGGGCTGTTATCGGGCTATCAGTTTAAAGAGATTCTCCCTCTCGCAGTTCCAGGAACAAGATCTCAAAGCAATCGGCTGAATACCTTCATCCTTCATACGATGGATGTTCAAAGACATGCCTGAGACACTCCCGGTCACCCAAATCGCACCATCTTTATCTGTTCTATAAGTCCTCGCCCCCTGGCCGGCATAGGCTTCGAGCACGGCAGCCGCCGGGTGTCCGTAAGGATTGTGCCGGCCGACTGATATGACGGCGAACCGGGGACGAACAGCCCTCAGCCAATCCAATTCGAGAGAACTACCGGCCCCGTGATGAGGAACTTTCACCACGTCGAAGGGTTCCGGCTGCAGATGCCGTTGCAAACGCCGCAGAGCTTCCTCCTCAACATCCCCCGTAAAAAGGATGTGATGCGCCCCGCATGAGAGTTGCGTTACGACAGAACGGTTGTTGAGATCGTGACCAGCTTGCCGCCTACCGACAACGGATTTCTCAATCTGCACAGCATCGATTGGATTGAGCACAACGAATCGACAAGCATCGGATGAAAGCAATTCACGTCCTTCTCTCACCACATCCTCAGTCAGGCCGCGTAAAGCGAGAGCTTGTCGAAGCCGCTGATGAAACGGCTCTCGCCTTTGGTCACCGTTCCCCATAAAATGCCGCACAGAGAAATGTTCAAGTATCCACGGCAACCCTCCGACATGATCCAATTGCGGATGAGTGGCGATCACATAGTCGATCGTCCTGATCCCCCTGTTCCACAAGAATGGCCCCACCACATTCCTGCCCATGTCAAACCGCTCGAAGCTTGCCCCTCCATCGATGAGCACAACTTGCCTGTCCGGCAGTTCAACCACCGCACTATCCCCCTGCGCCACGTCAAGAAAGGTCACACGAAATTGGTCTCCATAGACGAATGGACGTGGCGACCAAATCCACCACGCAAGCAACACAACCACTCCGACTATCGGCCACCACCTCACCTGACTTTTCAGCGCATCAGACCCAAAAGTTGCCGCACATCCGTAGAAGACAACTATCGCCAAGAGAGAAGGCGCTGCCACATGCCATTCGCCACCGGGTGTAAAGGACATAGCAGTGAGCCCTTGCACAAAATAACCCATAACCCATTGAAGCTTTCCTGAAAAAACCAGACTGTCTCCCCCCGTCATGATCTGCCAAAACGCCGACACAAGACCGAGCGGCACCAATATCGTCCCCATGACCGGAATCGCCACAACATTGGTTAACACTCCGAGCCAGGGCAGTTGATTGAAGTAGAAAGCGACAAGTGGGACCGTAGCCACGGTCACCACCGCACTCATCGCAATCAGATTTTTCGCCCGTTGAAACACACGCCCATACTGTGTTGAGGAGCCTGGCTCTTCATTCTTTTCTGGTGCGTTGGACAATGCAAGCCACCAGACTATGGCGGCAACAGAGATAAATGACAACTGAAACGAAATATCAAATATACCTTGCGGGTCATGGAGGAGAATCGCCATCGCAGCTATTGAGACGGTATGAAAGATGCGCTGTTCATGCCCCAACCACTTTGCAACCAATGCAACCAATACCATTACAAAGGACCGAACGGTTGCCACCTCCGCCCCTGCAAGTAATGTGTAGGCAGCTACAGGGAGTACGGTCATTCCGGCGGCAACACGGCAAGGTGTAATTCTACGGGACAACCCTAACAACCATTCCGTTGGAAGAATAAGGATCAAACGTCTCGCTAAAACGAACACGATCACCGCCACTAAACCAACGTGGCTTCCGGATATGGAAAGGAGATGGACCGTCCCTGTCACCATAAATCGATCGCGGAGATCCTGATCGAGGAAACCCCGTTCTCCGATGATAATCCCAAGAAAAAGGCCTAATGCAGGTTGAGACAAACTTTTGATCGCTGCGGCTCGAATACCTCCCCGCCACCGATCAAATTGGTTCCATACCATCCACCATAGGTCATTTCTTCCAGAATCCAACAACTCGATGGCGTGAGAACCAGTGACTGTTGCGACCGCATCAATTCCCTTCCTTGTAAGATAGGTCGCATAATCGAACCCTCCCGGGTTCTTTGGACCATTTGGAGCATGGAGTACCGCCTTTACACCGATCCGGTCGCCTTGGAAAACCATTCGATCCGGATTACGCCACGTCAGTCGAATCACATCTGGGTCGATCGCGGGTTGAGACTTCTGATCGAGCTTGATGATCAATACCAACCGGTCCGTCCCCTGTTGAACAGGTGCGAGGACCCGCCCTGTCAAAGGCTGCAGGACAGTTCTGTCTTCATCAAGATTAAAGGCGGACTTGGTTGTCCATTCAACCGCGACGAACCAATAGAGAATCCCCACCAAGACAGAGCTGAATAGAGCGATCGCATGAGGAGTAGCCAGCCGCTCACGCTTCTCAACGATCGTTAGCCCCAACGCAATGGAGGAGACAACAAGAACTATTGTGATTGGGATATATGGAATGTACGAGCCGAGGATGATACCAGAGGCAAATGCAAGAGTGATGGACGGCAGCATATGCTCCCGTCGGCGAAAGAACAACCACTACGCCTAGCCGAGATGGAGCTTGACAATCTCCGCCAGACGTTCGGCTTCTTCCCGAATCATCCGATCCCGTTCGCCTTCTACCATGATACGCAGTAGAGGCTCGGTACCAGAGTAGCGGACCAACACGCGCCCGCTCCCGTTGAGTCGACGCTCGCTGTCCGCAATGGCCTGTTGAAGTTCCGGCATTGTTTCCAACGCCGGTTTTCTCACAACCTTTACATTCAACAGTACCTGAGGAACTGCGGTCATCGCTTTGGCCAATTCCGAGAGGGACTTCTCCGATCGCTTCATCAGGGAGAGTATCTGTAAGGCAGATATAAGTCCGTCCCCGGTCGTGTTATGGTCCAAGAATATGAAATGTCCGGACTGTTCTCCGCCGAAGTTGTAGCCGTCTGCCAGCATTCGTTCAAGGAGGTAGCGATCCCCGACCGCCGTCCGTACCAATTGTATGCCGGCATGATTCAAAGCAACCTCCAACCCGAAATTGCTCATCACGGTCCCAACCACCGTTGATTTGACTAATAACCCACGACGGTGTAAATCGAGCCCCAGTGCAGCCATGATGTGATCACCGTCCACAATTGTTCCCTTCTCGCACACGAAGATCGCACGGTCTGCATCTCCGTCGAGCGCAATCCCTAGTTGGGCACCGTGCTCTTTCACAGCCTGTTGCAATAGCTCAGGATGAACGGCTCCACACTCAGCATTGATATTCATCCCATCCGGCTTGTTCCCGATGACCTCGACCTTTGCCCCTAACTCTCGAAGCACCGTCGGTGCCACCTTGTAGGCCGCGCCGTTCGCGCAATCGACGACAAGTTTGAGCCCTTGAAAATCGAGATCCTTCGGCAACGACCGTTTGACGAACTCGATATACCGTCCCTCCACGTCATCGATGCGAAAGGCCTTGCCGATCGCATCGGCTGTCGGGCGCAGATGCGCGATCTCGTTGGATACGATGAGCTGTTCGATTCGAGCTTCGATGTCATCGGGGAGTTTGAAGCCGTCGCCTGAAAAAAATTTAATCCCGTTGTCTTGATAGGGATTATGCGAAGCCGAAATCATGACGCCGGCATCAGCCCGCAAGCTTCTGGCTAAGAATGCGATGGCGGGAGTCGGCATGGGTCCGACCAACAAGACATCAACACCCATCGAGCAGATGCCGGAAACCAGCGCCGCCTCTAACATGTATCCAGACACGCGGGTATCCTTTCCGATCACAATCTGATGCCGCCCGGCCCGCCGCATGAAAATATGCGCTGCGGCCCGGCCTAACTGCATGGCCGTTTCACTGGTCATCGGTTCGAGATTGGCTGTCCCGCGTACACCATCAGTTCCGAACAGTTTACGCATGCTGCTCCCTTGCCATAATGTTCTGTCTTTCTTTTACCGCCGCGGCAAGCTTGATGACGTCCCGCATGGCAGCTACATCATGCACACGGATTATGTTCGCACCATGCTCCACCGCCAGTGCCACCGCCGCTGCTGTCCCCATCAAACGCGCCTCAACAGGCTGCCCGGTGAGTTGACCTATGAACCCTTTTCGCGAAACGCCCACCAACAGAGGAAAGCCCAAGTTCGCAAACACTCCGAGCCGAGCAATGAGATCAAGGTTATGTACAAGGACCTTACCAAATCCGATTCCTGGATCAAGGATGATCTGGCTTTTCTTCACTCCGCATTTTTCGGCATACTCCGCCCGTTCGGCAAGGAATCCTGCAATTTCATTAACGACATCCTGATACGACGGTGCTTGTTGCATGGTCTTGGGCGTGCCCTGCATATGCATGAGAATCAAGCCGGCCCCGGTCTCTATTACGAGAGCCACCATGGTCGAATCACCTCGTAATGCCGTCACGTCATTGACGATCACCGCGCCGGCCGCTAAAGCCTCCCTCGCCACCACGCCTCTCGACGTATCCACCGAGATGGGAACGGATACGGATTTGGCCACTTCCGACACGACCGGAATCAGACGTCGACATTCCTCTTCAGAACCGATTGGAATCGAACCAGGCCTCGTCGATTCGGCACCGATATCGAGAATATCGGCACCTTCCTCAACCAATCGGATGGCATGATCCACTGCGGCGTGAGGATCGAGGTACGCACCGCCATCGTAAAAAGAATCCGGCGTCACGTTCAGAATTCCCATGAGCAACGGACGATCACCGCAATCAATCACCTGTTGCCTGGTTTGAATCTTCATAGGACGGTTACCGATAGGTATTGGGCTGAGCCGCTACGCCTGTTGCAGAGAACATACAGTTTGTATCTCAATACACCTCTTTTGCAGCGGACAAGAACCACGCAAGCCTATGAAAAGAGGCCTCGACACTCGGAACTAAGAGTCTAAGTATAATCCCCATGCAACTCCAATGCCGTGGAATTGCATGGTCGTAGAAATAATGTGGAATACTAGGCAGGAACCGTCTGCGAAGATGACTGTAACAAGATCTGATCGATCTCCGGCGCATCCAACACTTCTTTTTCGAGCAGTGCCTCAGCCAGAGCCTTAAGACTAGTCATGTGCTCTGTCAGGAGGCGTTTGGCTCTCTCGTAGTTTTCTGTCACCAAGCGCTTGATCTCAAGGTCTATATCGTGCGCAACCTGATCACTGAAATCACGCTTGGTTGTGAGCTCACGGCCAAGGAAGATCTCTTCTTCTTTACGACCAAATGTGAGAGGTCCGAGCTTCTCACTCATGCCCCACTCACACACCATTTTCCTGGCAAGATCCGTCGCCCGCTCAATGTCGTTTCCAGCGCCGGTCGTGATGTGATTGAGAATCAATTCTTCCGCGACACGGCCTCCCATCAAGATGGCCAAGTTGT
>NZ_CDLUDY010000277.1:0-3217 GCF_975968855.1 Petrachloros mirabilis | reverse complement strand
TGAAGGTATGCTGCCCAAGGTCCACGCCTGTCTGGACGCACTCGAACAGGGTGTCGGCAAGGCCCATATCATCGACGGCCGAATCCCCCATGCCATTCTTCTGGAAGTGTTTACGCGCAAGGGCATCGGGACCGAAATCACGGCATAGCGAACGCTCCCATTTACCAGCCTTGACCGATCGACGTACTAGACTCTCCAAACATCTCCATGCGCTGGCGTTGGAACGCCATCCTGATAGTGCTCCCCTGGCCCTCTCGCAGGCAGAGGAATACTTGGCGGAGCAATTTTCTCTGCTCCGATGGGATACCTCTCGGGAGCCTTTCGAGGCATGGGGAAGGAGTTTTCAGAATATTCTGGCGGTAAAGACTCCCTCTGACGGTACCTTGAAGGGACGCATGGCGCCTCTAATTATCGGTGCTCACTACGATACGGTTGTTGGGTCTCCAGGAGCCGACGACAATGCAAGTGCCTTGGCAGTTCTGCTCGAAACCGCCTGGCAGCTCTCGTCTATACCGATATCAAGGCCCGTATGGATCATGGCTTTCTGCCTGGAAGAACAAGGCCTGTTGGGAAGTCGGGCCTTCGTATCCAAGCTCAAGGAATCCGGGCAGGCTATCGCAGGGGCTATTGTGCTTGAATGCGTCGGCTATACCAATAAAGTTCCGGGCTCGCAACGGATGCCGTCCGGCGTCCCCATTGCGGTTCCGGAGACGGGCAACTTTCTCGGTATCATTGGAAACGATGCCTCAAGAGCGCTTGTGGTGACCCTTGCGCGAAACGCGCAAAGAATAAATCCTCCTCTTCCTGTCCTGACATTAGTGGTGCCGGCCGGCGGTGAACAGTTGCCGGATGTCCGCCGCAGTGACCATGCAGCCTTTTGGGATCAGGGATATCCAGCTGTCATGTTGACCGATACAGCCAATTTCAGAAATCCACATTACCATCAGCCGACGGATAGGATTGAGACATTGGACTTCGACTTCATCGAGGCCGTGAGCGAGACAGTCGTTGCTGCCGTAACCGAGCTCGCCGGGAAAACGGATCTATGAAGAGTAGAAAGAAAATCAGCCAGGCAACTCGGAAGGCGATCTTGGAGGTCTTTGGAAATCTAGAATATCGCACACTTGGGCCGATCTATTGCTATGAAGGTGGGGAGGAGTTTTGGAAGGCAAAACGAAGCTCCTGCATTCGGCTCGGCTCCATCGTGGCTGAAGCCATGCTCGGGCGATTGCGGCCGAGCGGACGCAGTCTCTATGTCGGAGCCGGGGTAGCGGAAATTCCTCCGCTACTCATGGAGTCCTTCGACCTGAGGCGCGATGTCTTTCCCTGCAATCTTCGCCGTACAGAGGTCGACTCATTGAACCGAACGTGCCGCACGATACCTTTGCGATTCCAAGCGATAGATGCGACCAAGGCCCCGGGGAAATTCGACCATGTTTGGATCGTCAGTGTTCTTAACGATCCGGAACGGTTTCCACACGTTGCACCAATTTCCTACGGACGTGCGGATCCGGTGACATTCGATCCCGTGGGTTTCCGGAAAGAAAGGGAAATCGTGCGATCCATCGTGAACCGGTGTCTGTCTAAGTTGAGTTTGCCGGGACTGGTCACAACTTCGACAGAAGAAGTCGTGTGGATTGCGGATTGGTGCCATAGGAAAAACATCCCCTATCTTGTGGGGCGAGAACAGTATCGGACGGCTTTGGTAGGAGATCCGATTTGCTTCATGCAGATAGGGGTGCGCAAGCGTTGAGAAATTCAGCTACAGCCGGAAGCCCGTTTTGGACTTCGCGGGATCGGCCAGGTACTGGCGGGCGTATGTCACATAATTCTCGGCCGACTCACGGATCCAAGCCAATTCTTTTTCGGTGACGGGTCGTTTCACTTTTGCGGGTGCGCCAAGGATCAAGCTCTTGTGCGGCACGATTGTATCTTCCGTGACCAGGGCGCCGGCTCCCACCACGGAATCTTCACCGATGACCGCGCCGTCCATGATGATGGCGCCCATACCAACCAGCACTCGATCCTTGATCGTACAGCCGTGCAAAACCACTTTGTGGCCGACTGTCACATCGTTGCCGACGATCAGCGGGTGTGTATCATGGGTCACATGCAGCATGCAGAGGTCTTGGACGTTGGTGCGATTTCCGATTCTAATGTAGTTCACGTCCCCTCGAATGACAGCATGGAACCAGACGCTGCAGTCCTCTCCCATGATGACGTCGCCGATGACGATGCCGGTTTCCTCGATGAAGCAGGACGTGGGGATCGCGGGCGTGAAGCCTTGGAATGTTCTAACCATCGTCGAACAATAGGCCAGTTGGATCCAGAACCGCAAGGGCGTACCTAATTGACAGGCTTTTTCGTCGTCCCGTAGACTGCTTTCCCATGAGCCATTCCCTCATCAACGTGGATCGTCCCAAGCGCCGCAAATCGCGTCCGGCGAGAGGCGCGAAGGCCTCGATCGGTTTCGTCAATCTCGGTTGTTCGAAGAATCAGGTCGACTCGGAGATCATGCTGGGCACGCTGGTCGCCGATGGATTTGAATTGACGGCTGATCCGCAAAAGGCCGAGGTTGTCATCATTAATACGTGCGGATTTATCGAAGAAGCCAAGCAGGAATCGATTAATGCGATCATCGATCACGGCAGATTGAAGAGACGAGGAGTCTGCCGGGTGTTGATCGCCGCCGGGTGCCTCGCGCAACGGTACAAGGGCGATCTGCTCAAGGAATTACCGGAACTTGACGGCATCGTCGGGACCGGTGAGTTTGGTAAGATCGCCGAGATCTGCCGAAAACTCCTCACCCCGAAGAAACGACATCAGCGGCTTTGGATCAGCCAACCGCCGCATCTGTATGATGAACTGGCGCCTCGTCTGCGTCTTGGGAAAAAGCACAGTGCCTACGTGAAGATTGCCGAAGGTTGTAACCGCAACTGTGCCTTCTGCGCTATCCCGCTCATGCGCGGCAAACAGCGCAGCCGATCCCTCGAATCCATTGTGGCTGAGGCGAAGAACCTGGCAGCAGAGGGCGTCAAGGAGATCAACCTGATTTCTCAGGATACCGTCAATTACGGAGTGGATCTCGGTCTCCGCCATGGCCTCGTCTCGTTGCTGCGGGAGTTGGTCAAGGTGAAGGATCTGCGATGGATCAGGCCGTTTTATCTCTATCCACAACACGTCACTGATGACTTGTTAGACCTCTATGCAGGTGAGG
>NZ_CDLUDY010000276.1:0-5227 GCF_975968855.1 Petrachloros mirabilis | reverse complement strand
GTGCCAACAGCGCAGCGGCTAACAGGAGCTGCCTGGTAATGATGATGAGGCTGCGTTGTTGTGTCATCTCATATCTCCTTGGTGGTGGTCGATGGAATCTGCGAGATTGCGAAGTGCAGAGGAAATGTGTACAGGATAAGGCGTGCTTTCCTCCAATTGTCGGATCGGTTCCGGCAGTAAGGACAACTGCTTGGCAATGTGCCCGCGAAGGGTCTCTGTGGATGGGGAAAGATCGAGGCGCTGGCCTCCCCTCATCACCGGTTGCAGCAAGGGTTCGCCCTGCTGCTGGTCATCCAGTGTGGTCACGACGTCGCGGTCGAAGCGTCTGCTGTCTGTATAGTGGCGGTACACCTGTTTGCGGCCCGGCCAGGTGGCCTTCCCTTCCGATCGTTTCCGGCAGGGGCGTCCCGCGTATTCCTGGAGTTTATAGGCGCAGTCAAGCGACGGGGCGTCCGATGAGGTCGTCATTGCGGTGCCGACGGCAAAACTGTCGATCGGCGCGCCGCTTCTGACCAGGGCTTGCAACCTGTACTCGTCCAGATTGCCGCTCGCGAGAATCTGGGCGTTGCGTAGGCCGCCCTCATCGAGGATGTTCCGGACCTTTCTGGCATGATCGGCCAGGTCACCGCTATCCAATCGAACTCCTTTGACGGGGATACCTTTTGCCTGCAACAGAGGAGCCAACGACACGACTTTTTTTGCGCCCGCTTCGGTGTCGTACGTGTCGATGAGCAACACGACGTTGTCAGGCTGGGTTTGCGCGAAGTGTTCAAACGATGCGCTTTCCTCTTTATGCGCCTGGACGAAGGAATGTGCCATGGTGCCATAAATGGGAATGCCGTATTCCATTCCGGCCAGGACGGTAGCGGTGCCCGTAAATCCGGCGAGATAGCTGGCGCGCGCGGCAAGGAGTCCGGCTTCCGCGCCATGCGCGCGGCGCAGACCGAAATCGATCAGTGGTTTCTCATTGGCGACGAGCACGGACCGGGCTGCTTTCGACGCGATCATCGTTTGAAAGTTCAGCAGATTCATGATGCGGGTTTCCACGAGTTGAGCCATCGGTAGGGGGGCCACGACACGGAGTATCGGTTCATTCGGAAAGAAGATCGTGCCTTCCGGCATGGCTTCGACTTCGCCGGTGAATCGGAGCCCTTCAAGGTACCGGAGCAGTTGTGGGGAGAAGCGACCTGCTCGTTCGAGCCAACTCAGTTCCTGAGTGGTGACATGAAGCTCGGAAAGAAAGTTGACGACCTGCTCTAATCCGACGGCCAGGAGGAAATTCCGATGGGGCGGCAGTCTCCTCACGAAGAATTCGAAGACGGCCGGCTCTTCCATCCGTTGTTCCAAATAAGCCTGTGCCATCGTCAATTGATACAGGTCGGTCAGGAGGGCGCTGTTCGAAGGATTCATGCCGCCAGGGCCTCCAGCCGCACTGGCACGGCTCCGAGTCGAATCATTTCCTCCTCGGCCTTCTGGCCGTCGTCGGGGTGAACGTTCACGGCTTTGATTCCGTCCATCAGAAGGAAAACGTCGTATCCCAATGCTCTGGCGTCTTTCACCGTATTCAACACACAGTAGTCGGTTGCCAATCCTCCGACGAAGAGCCGGCGGGTTCCCAGCGCCCGCAAATGACGCTGCAGCGGCGTATTCTGAAAGGCCGAATAGGCCTCCTGGTCCGCATCGATCGCTTTGTAAATGATGACGGCGGAGAGAGGTATTTCAAAATCTCGAGGTGGAAGCGAACCCTGCGACCCCGCGACGCAGTGAACAGGCCAGGGGCCTCCCTGTTTCTTGAAGGAGCAGTGGTTGGCGGGGTGCCAATCGCGTGTCAAAAAAATCGGCAGGCATCTCGCCTGAAACCGGTTGATGTACATCCGGAGAATGGGAACGATCTCTCCGCTGTCGGCGATGCCCAAAGCTCCGCCCGGAAGAAAATCGTTCTGCACATCGGCGATCAGCAGGGCGTCGGCGGCAGTGAGAGACTCCGTCACGAAGAGATGCTCCCCTCTGGTTTGCGCAATTCTATTATCTCCCCTCTTGTGACAAGAGACGAATATAAGCCACCACGTCCTCCATCTCGCCGTCCGTGAGTTCGCCGCGCCAGGCATGCATGGGGCTGAATACGATGCCGTGCTCGATGGTCCGAAGCAGTTCTTCGTCCGATTTAAGGAAAGAACTGAATCGGTGAAAGTTGGCCGGCTTCACTTTGAGGGAGGCGGCCTTCGGACCGTCTCCCCAGCCTCCGGCGCCATGGCAGGCGAGGCAGTGGCGTTCATACACGGCTTTTCCTCTGGCGATATCGGCTGGATAGTCCTGCGCGAGTAGAGGAAGTGGCGTGCTTATCGTTCCGGCGAGCAGAACTCCTAACAATGTAAGCTTGTACCTCATGAAGCACCTTCAACTTTTCTTGCTCGTGTGCGCGATGAAGGATGTGTACATCTGCTTCATCTTCGTGCTCTTACAGGAAGGACACACGGCTTTACCTGTCTCGTGTTCTTTTAGGGTCAACACGATCAGCGATTCCTTCCCGCACTCCAAGCATTTGTAGTCGTACATCGGCATGGTGGTTTTCTCAGCCTTCCGTAATAATATGGCCGCCCGGCTTAATTTCTGCTTCGCCCCAGTCGGCTACAGCCTGAGCCATATCCTGCAGCCGCTGGGCCACACGACCGTAGACCGTTTCGGGCGGATAGGTTCCGTCAAGCCCGCGTTCTCCTGCAGGTATGCCCGTGAGCAGTTCGACCGCTTCTTCGACTGTGCCGACGGCATAGACCGAGAACTGTCCCGCTTCGACAGCTTCGACCACGTCGCGGCGGAGAGCCAAATGTTTACTGTTGCGGGCCGGGATGATGACACCTTCTTTTCCTGTCAGCCCCCGCTTCTTGCAGGATTCAAAAAACCCCTCGATTTTTTCGTTCACGCCGCCGATCGGCTGGACTTCGCCCAGCTGGTTGGAAGAGCCGGTGACTGCAAGCCACTGGCGGACCGGAGTATCCGCCAGACTCGAAAGAATCGCAATGAGCTCGGCGACGGTGGCGCTGTCTCCCTCCACTTCGGAATAGGTCTGTTCGAAAGTCAAGGTTGAGCTCAGGGCGAAAGGATGGAATCCGGCGAATTTTCCCGCAAGGAATCCGCCGAGTGTCATCACGCCTTTGCTGTGGATTTTTCCGGCAAGTTCCGCCTCGCGTTGAATGTCGATCACGCCTTTGGTTCCGACGAAGGTCCGTGCCGTAATTCTCGCAGGGCGGCCGAACGTGTAATCGCCAAGTTGGTGGACAGAGAGGCCGTTGACCTGGCCGATGACTTCGTTGTCGAACGTCACCATCAACGTACCTTCGCGGATTTCATTCTGGAGCCATTCTTCCGGTAGATTGGAACGGTATCGCTTGTGCGCGATCGCTGACTCGACGTCCTGTCGCGTGACGAACGCATGCCCGTCCTTCCTCGCCCAGTAGCCGGCCTCACGGATGACATCACTGACCATGCTGAAACGAAGCGACAAGCGATCGTGGCGGTCGGCGAGTCGATGTCCCTGCCGGATGATCTCGCCCACCGCATCGGCGCAAAAATGAGGCAAGCCTTCGTCGCGACACAGCTTGGCGACGAACTGTGCGTATTGTTTCTCAAGCCGCTCGTCGCGATCGATATCGACGTCGAAGTCGGCCTTGACTTTGAACATCTTCGAGAAATCCTCTTCGTAGGTCTGCAACAGGCGCAACAACAGCGGTGGACCGACGAGAACGACCTTGACCGAAACAGGGATTGGCTCCGGGCGAAGGCTCGCCGTCGAGAAGCCGTAAAACTCGCTCGGGTCTTCGATGGTCACGACACCGGTCTTGATGACACGTTTGAGCGCATCCCATGAAAAGGGTTGACGAAGGACGTCGACGGCGTTCACCAGTAGAAACCCCCCGTTGGCTTGGAGGACCGCTCCTGCACGGATTTCCGTAAAGTCCGTATACATGACGCCCATATGCGCCCGCCGCTCGATTTTGCCGATCAGGTTTGTGTAGGTGGGGTGCGATTCGTCGACAACCGGCGCGCCTTCGGTCGGTTCATGTTCGACGATCAAGTTGACCTGATAACGGGTCAAGTCGGGACGTTTAAGTTCCAAGCCAGGAATCGCCAACGTCGGGCCTTCCCGAGGGAGGAAATCCCGATAATGGTGCACGATGTCCTGTTGGACCCGTTCAAGATAGGCCATCACGTTGGGGAGATCCCGATATGTCCGGCGCAAGGTGATATAACGGCCTTCCATGACGTTGGTGATCACCTGGCGATCCAAATGGCGTAGCTGGTGTTCCGCTTCTTTTTCCAATCCGTGAATGTGCACGTGAAACTCTCGGATTTCGCCTTCCAACAACTTCCGCCGCTCGTTCAAATCCTTTAGTTCCTCTTCCGTCAATGCCTCCATCTCGGCATCAGTCATGGGCCGTCCGGCTTTCAGGGGCACGATCCCAAAACCAACGGGGGTTTCCTCGAAGCCGAACCCGCGTTTATCGCTGAGCTCGCGAAGGTCGTGGAACAAGGCTTTCTTCTTTGATTCCGTTTCTTCCCGCAGCTTGGCTTTGGCATCGAGGTATTTCTTGCTTTCGAACGCGGCAGGAATGTCGCGGCGAAGCCCTTCGATGAAGGCGGCCATTTCGCGTTTGAACGAGCAGCCTTGTCCGGCGGGAAACGACAGGCAGGTAGGGCGTGAATGGTCCTGGAAATTATTCACGTAGCACCAGTCCATCGGCGCGGTCGCGGTCTTGGCCAGGCGCTTGACCATGTTGCGCACCAACGTGCCCTTGCCCGTTCCCACCGGCCCGGAGACGTAGATGTTGAATCCGGGGCTCTTCATCTGAAGACCGAATTCCAAGGCTTCGACCGCGCGATTCTGCCCGATCGTCTCCGCCAGAGGCTCCAGTTCGCTCGTATCCTCGAATCCGAATCGTTCCGGATCGACGGTCGGTGAAAGCATCGAAACCGGTATCTTGTATTTCTCGGCATCCATAGTTGGCCTACCTTACATCACAGGGACAGGATGCACCGCTATAGCCTGCGGACCCTTTTCCCCCTCTTCCAAGTCGAAAGAGACTTCGGTCCCGTCTTCCAATTCTTCGAACGACAAACCCTTGAGCGCATGCTTGTGAAAATAGACTTCCCCTCCGCCCTCCTTCAGAATGAATCCGTACTCCTGCTTGGGGAATAATTTGCAGACGACCCCGCGAAGTGGGGGAACGGC
>NZ_CDLUDY010000275.1:0-6536 GCF_975968855.1 Petrachloros mirabilis | reverse complement strand
TTGAAACAAGCGCGGGAGAATACCTCAAAGGAAAAGCCGTCTACCCAAACGTCGATTTCTATTCCGGCATCCTATACGAGAAAATGGGAATTGAGACCGACCTTTTTACCCCCATCTTTGCCATGGCCAGAGTCTCCGGCTGGCTTGCACATTGGCTTGAACAGTTGCGGGAGAACAAGCTCTTTCGGCCTGATCAAATTTACTCTGGCGACCACAACCGGTCCTATGTGCCGCTCGACCGGCGGACCTAGTCTCGGTCGGACGGCCCGTCACCCCCTTGACTCTACACGCGCCCGATTTATCTCTTTGCATAAGACGGCTGAGTCGGCGCAGCGCCTAGGTAACGAAAATTCATTATCAAAAATGCAAAGAGGAGGTTGAGCCATGTCGCTTGTACGATGGGATCCGTTTCGTGAGTTAGAGGATATGTCTGAACGTTTGAACCGTGTATTTGCGCGTCCGTCGATGCGCAATTCAGGGAAAGAAAATTTGACTGTCGCGGACTGGATGCCCGTAGTGGATATCAGCGAAAGCGACGGAGAGTACCTCATCAAGGCTGAACTGCCGGAGGTTAAGAAAGAGGATGTCAAGGTTACCGTCGAAGATGGCGTGCTGACGATTCAAGGCGAGCGCCGGCAGGAGAAAGAAGAGAAGGGGAAGAAGTATCACCGAGTCGAACGCTCGTATGGAAGTTTCGTGAGGAGCTTCGCTCTCCCTGAATCGGTCGATGAGGGTGCGGTCAAGGCCGAGTATAAAGACGGTGTCTTGAACCTGCACCTCCCGAAGAGCGAAAAGGTGAAGCCGAAAGCGATCGACGTCAGAGTTTCATAAACGGGTCATCGCTCAGCAACAGAAAAGGCCCGCGCAAGCGGGCCTTTTTGTTCCTTCTACCCCTCTTGCATCACCATTTCCCACTGTTGTTCATCCAATCCATATCGCAAGACATAGCGCCGGTTGTCGCTCGCAAGGACACGGAAGTAACAGTGTGTTTCGCTGTACCAGCGATCGACCACCCTTGATATCTGCAACGTCACGCCGTCGAGCGTAAACGATCGCGGCGTTTCTTCCCCTTTGTATCCGGCGTAGGCGTCAACTGACAGGCTGGGGTCATTCATGGACATGACTCTTGTGGAACCGGGCAATCCGAGTTTATCATGGCGCCCGCGGCGAGCAAGAACCTTTATTGATGGAGCGGAGCGCATGAAGACGAACCAGAACAAGACGACATCCGTCACAACCAGAATCGAACGCGATACGATGGGGGAGTTGGCCGTGCCGGCCGACGCCTATTACGGAGTGCAGACCGCGCGCGCGATCGAAAACTTTCCGATTAGTCCGCTCCGTATGCCTCGGTCGGTGATCCGGGCAATGGGACTGATCAAACGAGCTGCGGCTTCCGTCAACCATTCGCTTGGTCTGCTCGACAAGAAACCGGCCGACGCCATCAAAAGGGCGGCCACCGAAGTGGTCGACGGCAAGTTGGACGGTGAATTTCCCGTCGATATTTTTCAGACCGGCTCCGGAACCTCGACGAACATGAACACGAACGAAGTCATTTCCAACCGGGCTACTGAACTGCTCGGTGGTCTTCGAGGAAGCAAGCTCGTTCACCCCAATGACCACGTGAACCTCGGCCAATCGAGCAACGATGTGATCCCGACCGCTATTCACATTGCCGCCTCGGAATCCATCAAAAACCAGCTCATCCCGGCGTTGACGAAATTGCAGAAAGCCCTTGCCAGAAAGGCGCGGGAGTTCGACAGGATCGTGAAAATCGGCCGCACCCATTTGCAGGATGCCACTCCTGTTCGATTGGGCCAGGAGTTTGGCGGTTACGCGAGGCAGATCGAACTGGCTATTCAGCGGGCGAAGCTGGCGCAATCGGCCTTGTGTGAAGTGGCGCTAGGGGGCACCGCCGTTGGGACCGGACTTAACTGCCATCCTAAATTGTCCGCGAAGGTCATGGCGATTATCTCGAAAGAAACTGGCTGTCTGTTCAAGGAGGCGACCAACCATTTCGAAGCGCAATCGGTACAGGATTCGCTTGTCGAGGCCAGCGGCCAACTGCGAACGATCGCAGTGAGCCTTATGAAGATCGCCAATGATATTCGCTGGCTTGGTTCTGGTCCCCGCTGTGGGTTGGGAGAGATCAATCTGCCAGAGACGCAGCCTGGTTCTTCCATCATGCCGGGGAAGGTCAACCCCGTTATTGCCGAATCTGTCACAATGGTCTGCGCGCAGGTCATCGGGAACGATGTGACCGTAACGGTCGGTGGGCAGGCAGC
The DNA here is from genome assembly GCF_975968855.1 of Petrachloros mirabilis. NCBI lineage: Bacteria > Bacillati > Cyanobacteriota > Cyanophyceae > Synechococcales > Petrachlorosaceae > Petrachloros > Petrachloros mirabilis. Next base: position 4,251 of record NZ_CDLUDY010000275.1, on the reverse strand, counting down.
CAACTTCGAACTGATCGTCATGCTGCCGGTCATGGCCTATAATCTGTTGCAGTCGATTGAACTGCTGGCGACCGCCTCGAACAACTTTGCCGCGAAGTGCATCGAAGGGATCAAGGCCAACGAGGAGCGGTGCAAGAGTTTGATTGAAGAAAGCCTTGCCATGTGCACGGCGCTGGCGCCGGCGATCGGTTACGAAGCCGCCGCCAAGATCGCCAAGGACGCTTACAAGACGGGAAAGACCGTGCGCCAAGTGGCAAAGGAACAAAAAGTTCTGCCGGAAAAGAAACTCACCCAGCTCTTGAATCCCTGGCGCATGACGGAACCGGGCGGTCCCGTCGGGAGTGCAGGAGGATAATCTGGCGGGTTGCCTGCTCTGTTCGTTTGTCCGAAATGCTTCGCGTCTTCCGATACTTTGACACTCAGAAAGCGACTATGCTAACGTCCGCGGAAATGTTGAGGTTCTGACTCTTTTTATCATTCAATCCCTGGGAACATCGAATGAGTACACAGCAGAAGCACGTGATAATTGTGGCAGGCGCGGGACCAGCTGGAATGGCGGTTGCCTCATCCCTTGCAAAAGAGGGTCATGACGTCATCATTTTGAATCGCGATATCAAGTTCGGCGGATTGGCCGAATACGGCATTTTCCCTTCCAAGTTGAAGCTCCGGGGCGGGCTCAAGAAACAGTATTGGGAACTCCTTGAACAGCCGAATGTCCATTATTTCGGCAACGTGTCCATCGGCAATGGCAAAGATCTTACGGTCGAGGAGGTGTGCAATCTCGGCGCGAGTGCAGTGGTCTTCGCTATCGGTGCGCAGGGCACGAAGGCGATCGGAGTGGAAGGGGACAGCGCGAAAGGTGTGTTCCACGCGAAGGATGTCGTCTACCATTTCAATCGCCTACCGGGATTCGGCGATAAACCTTTCGATATGGGCAAGCACGTCGCTGTGATAGGCGCGGGTGACGTAATGGTGGATATTGCCCACTGGTTGACGCGCTATAAGAAGGTGGAGCGCGTGACGGCTATCGTGCGTCGCGGACCTGCTGAACGGAAGTACAATCCAAAAGAGATCCGTGCGGTCTGCGCCAACATGGATCTGGATGGAATCAAAGCGGAATTCGCCAGAATCAAAGATCGTCTCGTCGCTGTCGGGCAGAACCCCGATGAGATCCACAAGGGGCTGGTCGACGAGTTCACGAAATGCGAGCCGAAGGTGAGCACCACCAAGATGGGGTTCCGGTTCCTGGCCTCGCCCAAGAAAATTCTCGTTGACGGCAACAATCGGATCCGAGCCCTCGAGATGGAAGACAACAAACTGGAGCCGAAAGGTGAGGACACGGCAGCCGTCGGACTGAAGCAGTACTACGAGTTTCCCTGTGACGCGGTTGTTTTTGCGGTGGGTGACAAGGTCGATGAGACCGTCGGCCTTCCATACAAGGGCGGTGTCTACGTAACGAATCCTAACAAGACCGGCAACGATCCGGATGATGCACTGTTCCAGGCCTACGACGAGGGAACGGGGAAGGTCGTCAATGGTGTGTTTCTGGCCGGCTGGGCTCGCAAGGCGAGCGAGGGGCTCGTCGGTGTGGCCAAGCGAGACGGCGACTGGTGTGCTGAGGTCGTTACACGCTACCTGTCAACGAAAAGTGTTGGCAGCCAAGCCAAGGCGGTGCTCGACAAGTTGCACGCTATGTTAAAGGCCCGCAAGAGCCGGCCGGTCGATGTAAAGGAAATTCGAATTCTGGAAGCCGCTGAGAAGGCTCACCAGGGAGCAAATGATTGTATCGGCGAGTTCAAGTACGTGACGAATCAGGAAATGATCACGTTAATCGAGAAGGGGAGGGCGTAACCCAACGCCCTCTCTTCACATCTTCACGCGTCTCCCCACTTCAGTTTCTCACGCAGCACTGAAAAGTAATTCGTCTCCGGAAAGCGGATGAGTTTAGTTCGAAATTCTGAAGCCTTGATCACTACCGTATCGCCTTGCGTTAAGGCGACTCCGACCTGGCCGTCGAGTGTGGCCATGGCTCCTTCGTCCTTGCTTGTCAACGTCACATCGATTTCTGAATCGTCTGGTACGATAATAGGCCGGTGAGTTAGGGTGTGCGGACAAACGGGTGTCAAGATCAAGGAATGCACTGCGGGGTTGATGATCGGTCCGCCGGCGGATAGCGAATAGGCGGTCGAACCGGTCGGCGTACTGATGATTAGTCCGTCGCCACGCAAGTTCGTGACGAAGTGGCCTTGAATTTCGATCTTCAGTTCGATCATGCGGGCCAATGTGCCTTTGCTGATCACAACATCGTTAAGAACGACGCCTTGCGCCACTGTTTCGCCGTGGCGGTGAATATGGATTGCAAGCATGAGGCGTTCATCGAGGACGAACTCATTCGCGAAGACACGTTCAAGCGATGGATAGAGATGGTCCAGCCTGACTTCGGTCAAAAATCCGAGCCCTCCCATGTTCACGCCGAGGATTGGAATACCTCGCTCGCCGGCTAGACGGGCGGCATTCAACATCGTGCCGTCACCACCCAAGACCAACAGCACATCGGCGCGGCTGGCCAGTTGGGTTTTTTGAAGGCCGCCTTTCTCACCGAGGAGAGTGGCCGAGGTCGTGTCGAGGATGACGTCAATGTTCCGTTCGCGTAACCAAGAGACGACGGCCTGGAGTGTAGACTTAACCTCCGGAAACTTTGGCTTCGTCAAAATGCCGATGCTTTTGCTTTTCATGAGATCTGGTTTGTGACCGAGCTAATGGGACATTTTGTAGAAGGTGCGGGATTCTATCGGGAGGGTTCTTTTGAAGTCAACGAACGGGAAGATGCATCATTCTCCGTACAACTTTCGCTGTGATGTAATTCCTGCGCAATCTTGACACTCCACAGCCTTCTAGTTAGAATTAGGCCAGATTTTTCGAAGGGTTTGCCCTCGTCGACTACGTACAGGCCCCAGCTATCAAGCTATTAAGGAGGCAGGATGTTCGAACGATTCACGGACAAGGGTCGGAAGATCATCATCCTGGCGCGGGAGGAAGCCGAGCGTCATCAGAATGACTATCTCGGGACAGAACATCTTGTTCTGGCGATCCTTCGCGAATCTGATGGCATTGCCCTGATGATCTTGAAAAAAATGGGGCTTTCGACCGAGCAGATCCGCTTGGAAATCGAGCGGAACCTGCCTGGCGGCGGTACTACGATGACCTTTGGAGAAATTCCCTTCAGCCCGAGGGTCAAGAAGGTCATTGAATACGGGGTTGAAGAAGCGCGGCTCCTTGGGCACAACCATATCGGCAGCGAACATCTCCTTCTAGGATTGCTTCGTGAAGAAGAGGGGATCGGCGGCAAGATCCTCCGTAGTTTGGGAGCCAATCTCCTGACTGCAAGACAATTGACCGTCACCTTCCTCAGAAAGTCTGCTCCGCGTGAACGCGACCGGAAGAGCAATACGCCGGCGCTGGACGAGTTCGGGCGTGACCTCACGCAAATGGCTCAAGAAGGTCAGCTTGATCCGGTGATCGGCCGGGCTGATGAAATCGAACGCGTGCTCCAAATTCTGAGCCGCCGTACGAAGAACAACCCTGTGCTGATTGGAGAATCAGGCGTCGGGAAGACAGCGATCGTCGAAGGGTTGGCTCAACGAATCGTACAGTCTGAAGTTCCGGACAATCTGCTGTCGCGACGTGTCATCGCATTAGATCTCGGGTCTTTGGTCGCCGGTACGAAATACCGTGGTCAGTTCGAAGAACGGCTCAAGGTCGTCATGAAGGAAATCGTGCAGGCCGGGAATATCATTATCTTCATCGACGAGTTGCACACTTTGGTTGGAGCGGGAGCGGCGGAAGGTTCGATCGATGCATCTAACATGTTAAAGCCGGCTCTGTCTCGTGGCGAGATCCAGTGCATCGGCGCGACGACCCTGGACGAATACCGCAAACACATTGAGAAGGATGGTGCGCTCAAGCGCCGTTTCCAACCGATTTATGTGCAGCCGCCGAGCCTGGACGAGACCGTTCGCATCATTCAGGGGCTGCGTGATCGCTATGAAGAACACCATGGCGTCGAAATCACAGAAGATGCGATCGTCGAAGCGGTCAAGCTCTCCGACCGGTACATTACGGATCGTTTTCTTCCTGATAAGGCAATAGATTTGATCGACGAGACGGGCTCGCGCGCCAAGCTCCAAGCCTACGCGCTTCCCGGGGAACTCAAGGCGATGGAGCAAGAGCTGAAGAAGGTGTCGCGCGACA
>NZ_CDLUDY010000274.1:0-7299 GCF_975968855.1 Petrachloros mirabilis | reverse complement strand
TCAACGAGCCTTTTTTTCAAGGTCATTTCCCTGGTCGGCCTGTGATGCCAGGTGTCTTGATTCTCGAAGCCATGGCTCAAGTCGGCGGGCTTCTGGCGTTTAAATCGCTGGGAGGGGCTGCGAAGCCGGTCGTGTATCTAACCGGCGTCGATGGAGCCAAATTTCGGAAACCTGTCGTGCCCGGTGATCGATTGCGGTTTGAGATCGACGTCGTCAAGAAACGCGCTCCATTCTGGAAAATGCAGGGTAGGGCTTTTGTGGAGGCCGAGCTTGTTTGTGAAGCGGAAGTGACGGCTATGGTAACGGAGGAGAAATGAGGCGAAGGTGAGCGGCGAATGGAAGAGGCCGGGGTGCTCATCTGGAGCGCTGAGAAAGTAGGAGTGTCGATCATCGCTGCTTGTCACGCTTCCCGTTCGATGTTCATGTAAGGAGGTTTGGAGTGCAGATACATCCCACTGCGGTTATTCATCCCAGGGCACAGCTAGCCGAAGATGTGCAGGTTGGTCCTTTTTGTGTCGTGGGAGAACATGTGATTATCAGGAATGGGACGAGACTGTTATCTCATGTCACGATCGAGGGCTGGACGGAAGTCGGTGAGCGTTGTGAATTTCATCCCTTCGTATCGGTCGGAGGGCCGCCCCAGCACTTGGGCTACAAAGGTGAACCGACGAAAGTCGTGATTGGGAACGACAACATCTTCAGGGAATACGTCACTGTGAATCGAGCAACGGTACAGGGTGGCGGAGTCACGTCGATCGGTGACAAGAATTTCCTGATGGCGTACTGCCATGTTGCCCATGATTGCCGCTTGGGCAGTCATCTCATCATGGCCAATGCGGCAAGCTTAGCAGGTCATATCATCATCGGCGATCATGCGATCATCGGTGGGTTGTCCGGCATTCACCAATACGTCCGCATCGGTGCCTACGCCATGGTTGGTGGCTGTTGCGCATTGGGCCAGGATCTCCCCCCCTTCATGAGGGCGGCCGGCGGATATCGTGCGCGGATGTACGGGCTGAATTCCGTTGGGCTTCGGCGTCATGGCTTCTCGAGCGACCGGGTAGCGGTGCTGAAACAGGCCTATGATCTGTTATTCCGATCGGGTCACAAGACTGCAGAGGCCGCAAAACTCGCCAAGGCGGAGTTCGGGGAGCATCCGGATGTAAATGCCGTGATCGCTTTTTTGCAAGGGACGAAGCGGGGGATCTGCCGATCGGTAGGGAAAGATCAGGAGCACGAGGAGTAAGCTCGTGACGCAGGCGCCTCAAGTTGGCGGCGAATGGCTTGGTTTGATTGCCGGCAACGGCCGTTTCCCGATTATCTTTGCCGAGAATGCTCGGAAGATGGGGTATCACGTTTCCGCCGTCGCTCACGAAGGTGAAACGGATCCTGAATTGTCCCGGCATGTTGATCGGATCCACTGGATCAAGATCGGTCAGCTCAATAAGTTGATTCACGCGTTCAAACAGGACGATGTCCGTCGCGCGGTGATGCTAGGCGGGATCAAGAAGACGCACGTATTTTCTACTGTGCGTCCCGACTTTCGCACCCTCGCGCTGGCGACTCGGCTTGCCCTCTGGAAGGATGACGATATCCTGAGGGAGTTCGCTAAGGAACTCGAGGGCGAGGGGATTACCATTTGCGAATCGACCTTCGGTCTCGAAGGCATCCTCGCAGAAGAAGGTGTATTGACATCCCGTGTCCCCAATCAAAAGGAGTGGGAGGACATCCGCTATGGATGGGAGGTCGCCAAGGAGATCGGACGCCTCGACATCGGCCAGTGTGTGGTTATCAAGGATCGGGTTGTTGTAGCAGTCGAAGCGGTCGAAGGGACGGATGAAGCGATCAAACGCGGAGGTCAATTAGCCAAGGAGGGTGCAGTCGTCGTCAAGCGTTGCAAGCCGCAACAGGACCTTCGGTTCGATCTGCCCGCCGTCGGACCGAAAACAATTGAAGTGATGAGTTCCGTCAAGGCCTCGGTGCTTGCCGTCGAAGCAGGGCGGACCGTGTTGTTGGACCGGGATATCACCCTTGAGAGGGCCCGTGCTGCGCGAATCGCTGTCGTCGGTCTCGTCAAACCTGACGACTTTGAAGGGGTGCCAACAGCATGACCCATGTCAAAGCCGGCGTCATAGGGGTGGGGCACCTCGGGCAACACCATGCCCGCCTCTATGCCTCTCTCCCGAGCGTTCAACTCATCGGCGTAGTTGACCAATCGGGTGATCGGGCTCAACTTGTCGCGGATCGTCATGGCGTCCATGTGTTTCGCACCGTCGATGAGCTCCTTTCCCACGTCGATGTTGTCAGCGTTGCTGTCCCGACTTCAGCGCATTACGCTGTTGCCAAGTCCTGTCTATTGGCCGGGAAACACGTCCTGGTAGAAAAACCGATTACTGCCAGGTCCCAGGAGGCCCACAAACTCGTGCAACTCGCTGAAGAGAAGGGGTGCTGCCTTCAAGTGGGGCACAGCGAACGGTTCAATCCTGTGATGCAAGTTATGCGGCCCCATATTCGCCGTCCAGTGTTTATCGAAGGTCACAGGCTTAGCAGTTTCAGTGAGCGTGGAACCGATGTCGACGTCGTGCTTGATCTCATGATCCATGATCTCGACTTGGTGCTCTCGTTCAATCCGGGTCCGGTCGAAGATATACAGGCGGCAGGAGTGCCTGTTCTGTCGCCGACCATCGACATCGCCAACGCCCGTATTCAATTCAAGAGCGGCTGCGTGGCTAACCTGACAGCCAGCCGTGTTTCGACCAGCAAGATGCGGCGGTTACGGCTTTTTCAGCCAGACAATTACCTCGCGATAGATTTTCAAACCAGGCAGGGTGTGATTTGCCGGCGCATCGCTCAAGCCGGGCAGCGTCCGACCGTCGAAGTCGAGCAACTGCAAGGAGGAGAGGAAGAACCGCTGAAGCTACAGTTGGAATCGTTCATCCAGGCGGTCAACAATGGGAAGAAGCCGGTGGTATCTGGAGCAGATGGAGCGGCTGCCTTGGATATCGCGGAGCATGTCCTCAAGGCCATTTCGGCTTTTGTGGCAAGACAAGAACAGACGTTTGCCTCGTAGACCGAATATGCCAAGAATTCTCATTGTGACGGGCGAGGCTTCCGGAGATTTACACGGCGCCAATTTGGCCAAGGCGATTTGGGCGCTTGATCCGAAAGCCGAGTTGGTTGGAATCGGCGGCTATGCAATGAAGGAGGCCGGCGTCAAGCTGGTCCCTGGCATTCCCCACTTGGATGTGGTGGGATTGATCGGTCTTTCCGCCGTTCGCACGATGATTCGGCGGATCTTTGCCATCAGGAGGGTGCTTAAGACCGAGGCCTGGGATCTGGTCGTATTGATTGACAATCCCGGCCTCAATTTTCATTTTGCGCGTGTCGCGAAAGCGGCCGGCCGCCGCGTCGTATATTACATTGCACCGCAAATATGGGCGTGGCGCCCCGGGCGTATCAAGTGGATTCAGCAACGCGTGGATCATGTGGTGGTCATCCTGCCGTTTGAGGAAGAAATATACCGGCGCGCCGGTGTCCGCTGTACATTCGTCGGCCATCCGCTGCTCGATGCGGTTGCAGCACATTATGATAGAGACGTCCTACGGCGTCGCTTCGCCCTGCATGAATCTTCTCCCGTCGTCGGTTTGCTGCCGGGAAGCCGTCGCGCAGAGGTCACGATGCTATTACCCGTACTGCTTGAGACAGCGGCCGAACTGTACTCTAGGAATCCCCAAACCCTTTTTATCCTGGCGCAGGCCTCCTCAATTGATGATAATCTGCTCCAGGACCTGCTGAAAAGGAGCCCCGTACCGGTTCAAGTGGTACGCGGGCAAGCCAGCGAGGTCATGGCGGTTTCCGATGTGCTGATGATTGCGTCAGGAACTGCGACACTTCAGGCTGCAGTGGTCGGGACTCCGATGGTCCTGCTCTACAAGACCACGCCGTTGACGTACCGGCTGGCTCGCTGGTTGATCAAGGTAAAATGGATCGGACTGGTCAATCTCGTTGCGGGGCGTTCGATCGTGACGGAACTGATTCAAGATGATGCGACGGTGGAGCAATTGCTCCGAGAAGTTCGGCGTCTCTTGACGGATACGAACGCGTATAATGAAATGAAACGCGAACTGCAGAACGTTCGACATCTCCTGCGAGAGCCGGGAGCGTCCCACCGTGCAGCGCAGGTAGTGTTGAACGAATGTCGAGCCTAGATCGGTTCATACGCCTTGTTCGTTATCTGAAACCCTATCGGGTTCGATTGATCGCGGCCTTCGTCTGCTCCGGCATGGTTGCGGCCTTTTCCGGTGCCTACGCGTGGCTCGTCAAGCCTGTGTTGGACGAAATCTTCATCAATAAGAATGCGTCGTTGTTGCTCGTGCTTCCGCTTGCCCTCTTTGTCGTGTCCGTGCTCAAGAGCGCCTTCAACTACGGTCAAAACTACCTCATGAATTATGTCGGTAACCAGGTAATCGCCGACATCAGACAAGAGCTGTTCGGAAAATTGATCCGGTTGCCGGTCGGCTATCACAATACGAACACTTCCGGGCGGCTGGTTGCCCGGGTGGTGAACGATGTTTCATTAATGGCGAATGCGGTGGCTGGTGTGCTGAAAGATATCTTTCAACAGGGCCTCACATTCCTGGTGATGATGGGCGTGATTTTCTATCAAAACTGGCAACTGGCCGGTCTGTCGATCATCGTCATTCCTCTGGCAGTCGTCACGATGGTACGGATGGGGAAACGATTGCGCGCCTTGGCGGCCAGCGGCCAGGAACGGATGGGCGACATGGCGTCCACGCTGCAAGAGACGCTGTCCGGCATCCGGATGGTGAAAGCGTATGGACGTGAAGATGCGGAGGCTGAACGCTTCCAACGGAGCAACAAAGCGTTTCTCAACACAACAATGAAGGCCATCCAGGTGTCCTCGCTTGGCTCGTCACACATGGAAGTGATCGGAGTGGTCGGGGTTGCAGCAATCATTTGGTATGGCGGGTATCTTGTGATCAATGGGTCGATGACGCCCGGCGCGTTCTTCTCTTTCTTGGCGGCCATGTTCATGGCCTACACGCCGATCCGTCGGTTATCCGGTTCGAACAACGCGATTCAACAGGCGCTTGCGGCGGCCGAGCGGGTGTTCAGCGTCATTGACCTCAAGAGTGAACAAGAAGCCGATCGCGGACAATTAGCGCTTCCTCCGATTACACAGTCGGTTGTTTATGAAGATGTGACATTTATCTACGATGGCCAGACGGTGGCGGCTCTGTCCGACATCGACTTGACGATTCGCGCGGGTGAAATGGTGGCGGTGGTCGGAAGTAGCGGCGGCGGTAAGACAACCCTGGTGAACCTGCTCCCTCGGTTCTACGAACCGACCTCCGGGCGTGTTCTCATCGATGGCGTCGACATTCAATCGTATACTCTGGCTTCCCTTCGGGCACAAATCGGTATTGTGTCGCAGGACGTGGTTTTGTTCGATGATTCCGTTCGGAATAATATCGCCTTTGGGCGGCGTGATGCATCTGACGACGACATCGTGAGTGCCGCGAAGCTGGCCTACGCGCATGATTTCGTGGAGCGTCTCCCGCAGGGCTATCAAACGCTGGTGGGTGAGAAGGGTGTAAAACTTTCAGGTGGGGAGCGTCAACGGCTCGCTATTGCGAGGGCCATTCTCCGGGATCCTCCGTTGCTGATCTTGGATGAGGCGACCTCTGCTTTGGATAATGAATCGGAACGGATCGTTCAGTTAGCGTTGAGTAATCTCATGAAAAATCGGACGACTGTTGTGATCGCCCATCGATTATCGACCATTCAGCGTGCTGACCGGATTGTTGTTCTCGACCGTGGGACAATCGTGGAGGTCGGGACACATGACGAACTGCTCCTCCGCGGAGGTCAATACAAGCGGCTACACGCCATGCAGTTTCAGGACGTGCCGAATGGGTAATTCATTCCTCAAGGGGCTTAAATCATGGTTGAAGCTGTCTGTGCTGCCTCCAATGGGCGCAACGATGATCCGCGTGTTAGGAAGGTCGATGCAGTTCCGTATATATGGGCACGAAACTGTTGATGCGTTCTATCGGAAGGGGCAGAACATCATCGTTGCGTTCTGGCACTCCCAACAACTCATGATGCCCTTTGCTTGCCGGGGGCCTGCTGCTCACGTGCTCATTAGTCAACATCGGGACGGAGAAATCATCGCGCGAATCATTGCGAAGTTCGGCCATCAAGCTGTGAGGGGATCAAGTACGAGAGGTGGCGTCGTGGCATTACGAGAGCTCATTCGACTCGGCCGGGCCGGCCGGGATGTCGTTGTGACGCCAGACGGTCCGAAAGGTCCTGCACATGTGGCGAAAATGGGGGTGATTCAGTTGGCGAAGTCGACCGGTTTACCGATTATCCCGGTGGCTTTCGGCTGCTCAAAAAAAAACTCTTTGCGAGTTGGGATCGCTTCATGGTCCCGTATCCGTTCTCTCGCGGGATTTTTCTGTGGGGTGCCCCAATCATTGTGCCTCGAGAACTTGACCAAGTAGGATTGGAGGCGAAACGGTTGGAACTTGAAACGATCTTGAACCAATTGACTGCTCAAGCCGAGAAAACTGTCAGTCAGGTAGGAGGTGAAGGGAGAAAGTGATGTTTCGTCATGCCGCCATGTTCTAGTCCTGATCGTCCACTACGATGCTGTATATCCTTTATAATGTTCTCCTGCTGATTGCCTCTCCATTCATCTTGGTCATTTTGCTTGCCAAGCGGCGCTGTCGTCGTGGATTTACACAGCGGTTTGGGTTTGCCTCTCCGCCTATCGTGCCGGACCATCGACCGTTGGTCTGGGTTCATGCGGTGTCGCTCGGTGAAGCCGTAGCTGTCTCTCCACTTGTGAAAGAGCTTCAACGGCGTCATCCTGATCATCGCTTCATTGTGTCCACCGTGACGGAAACAGGACGAGAGGCGGTCGAACAACGGTTGGCGGGAGTCGCGGAGCATCTGTATGCGCCACTGGATTTTCCTTGGGTCGTTGCCCGGCTTGTCACCAGGCTGCGCCCCGTCCTCTATCTGTTTGTCGAGACGGAACTTTGGCCCAATCTCCTGAGGGATCTTCACCGGCATGGAATTCCTGCGATTATGGTCAATGGTCGCATATCCAGCGGCTCGTTTGGCCGTCAGCAATGGGGACTTATTCGGTCTTTCTACCGGTCAATGTTGCGAAGATTAAGCCTTTGCTTGATGCAGTCGGATCGCGATGCAGAACGTATCGTCGCGTTGGGCGCGGATGCTCAGATTGTGCGGCGGACCGGGAATATCAAG
>NZ_CDLUDY010000273.1:0-26423 GCF_975968855.1 Petrachloros mirabilis | reverse complement strand
CTAGCGTGTCACCTCAGCGGTCGCTCTTTTCTTTTTCGTCTTTGTCTTGATGACCGTCTTCAGGGCTTTGATTTCTTCGTCACGCGCTTTCAACTGTTGCTTCATCCAATCCGATTCTTTCCGGAGCATATCGATTTCGTTTTCTTTTTTGGCTATTGTTTCTTTCACCTTCATGAGTTGATCGTCAGTCATGCTTGCCGGTTCAGACATGCCGGAAGCAACTGTTGAATCGGCAGTAGCGGCCGCAGAAGCCGATGCATTAAGGGTGGTCTCTTGGCCTGTTTCAGCTGGAGCAGACGACTCCGCTACCGGTTGTGATCCGGTCATAGATGGCGGCATAGGTGCCATGGCCAGCTCATGATAGTCGATCACCTGAGATTCCATTCCGGGAATGCCGGCTGTGAGATATGCAGGGGCTGGTTCAGTCCGTGAGGCGGCCTGCGGCGTAAATATCGTGGACCGTGGTCCCTTCGTGATAGTGAGGTGGATAAAGCCATTCCTGACGTAAATGCTGCCCGCGGTGGGTTCAGAGCCTGACCCTGCCGGTGAGGATACGCGGAACCGAACAATCTGTTCAGGTTTCGCTTTTGATAAGCCTTGTGCGAGCAGGGGTGCAAGAAATTCCGCATCCTCATCGCTGAAAACTCTCATCGGCTTGCTGCCACCAGCGGACATTCCCGTCGAACTGTCCACGCCGTCATTGCTATAAAGTCCTCTCACGATTTTTTGTAGTGTGACCTGGTCGATTACGGCCGGATGGTTTGCGTCATGCATCCAGCTGTTTACTTCCTCGAGATAGACAGTACCCTCGGAGCTTTGCGCAATTTTAGATGTTCCGGAACAGCCTGCGGTGACCAGTGCTACTCCCAGGAAGGAGTAAATGATCCCTTTCGCCGTTTTCGAAATTGTGGAGGTGGTCGTCATCATGGCTTTTCTCCTTCCGCTCAGATGCGTGAGGAATCCGGATAAAGTAGAAATTGATAGTTGAAGATGCCAGATCCTTAACAAAGGGTCGATTACCAGATTCCAAGACCCATCAGTGTCATGCTCAGCGCCAGCCAACTGAATAGTCCCATAGCGATGATCGTTTCGAGAGTGAATGTAGACTGGCGATTAGCTTTTGGATTTTGAGATCGTTCTGGCGCAGCGTTCATCTTGTGCTCCGTCTATCTATGTGATGTTAGGGACTGATTTGATAGCCGTGAAATAGCAAGGAATATGCCTTATAGAGCCGTAACTTATAGTGAATCGACTTTTCGGGTGGGGTGAACGCAGATATCTGGTGAATATCCGTAGCATTATCTTACAGTTCACGATTCATAAGTAATTGATCGTATTTATGATTTGTAAATAATCTCACGACCTTGTCTGGATCAAGTTGTTGATCGTATATGGTCAGTGAAATGGGGTACTTGGAGAATTGACAATAACAAGGAAACAGGCTGACACGTATATGTTGCAGGGTATTGGCTACACATACCGCAAGCTTAGTGCAAAATTGTTCGATTTTTACCTTGAGACAGTTTTGGTCGGTATCGAGTAAATCGAGGGAGGTGGCGTCTCTGGGTCGATACTATGATTATGTAACCGGATTACCTTGGGACGGCATAAAGAGTGGATGAGGAAGCGTCATAGATCTTGGCAGAGATGATCGCCCCGGGTGGAGTTTGTCGTCCGTTCTTCTCCCAAACAACGGTGATATTTCCGTCCGATTTCCCCATGTTTTGAGACGATGATTTTTTGGCATCGCCTTCGACCAATACCGAGAGCGTCGATCCGAGAAATTCCCGGTTCCGCTCGGTAGAGATTTTGCGTTGGAGCTCCGTAAGGGCTGTGACTCTTTCGGATTTGACTTTTTGAGGTATGTCGTCCGGAAACTTTCTTGCTGCTATGGTGTTCGTCCGCTCCGAGTAGAGGAAGATGAAGGCCGAATGGTATCGAACTTCTTCCAATAGCCGATAGGTGTCGGAGAATTCTTCGTCCGTCTCCGAGCAAAACCCCGCGATAACGTCCGTGGTGAGGACAATGCGGGGTGCTATCGTACGGATCTTTTCGACAAGCTGCAGGTATTCTCGGTGTGTGTAGGTTCGATTCATCATGCCCAAGATACGGTCATTCCCGGACTGCACCGGGAGATGGATGTGTTTACAGATTTTAGGGTGAAAGGCCACGGCTTCTAATAAAGAGGGGGGGAAATCCTTTGGGTGAGGTGAGGTGAAGCGCACCCGCTCGATCCCTGGGACATCCGCCACTGCCGTAATCAGTCGAGTGAAGTCCCATTCGCCGGAACGATAGGAATTAACGTTCTGCCCTAACAGTGTAACTTGCTTGAAGCCCTGTGCGGCAATGTTGCGCGTTTCTTCGAGTAAACCCTCGGGATCCCGGGATCGCTCACGCCCGCGCGTATAGGGGACTACGCAAAAACTGCAGAAATTGTCGCAGCCTCGCATAACGGCGATCCATGCATTCACGCCATCGTTTCTTTCAGGGACGATATCCTGATAGGTTTCATACTCGGATAAATCGACGGCCAACGCATTCGCATAGCGGCCTTCTTCCTGCGCTTGAATCGCATTGTTTATCAAGACCGGAAGCTGACGATAGGCATCCGGGCCTGCCAGAACGTCGACCAACGGCTCTTTCTTGGTCAGTTCTTCCTTGAGATTCTGCGCCATGCAACCTAAGACTCCCACAACCAACCGGCGCGTTTTCTTTATCGCCTTGAGATCGGAGAGATGGGTGAACACTTTGGTGTGGGCATTTTCTCGGATAGAGCATGTGTTCATGAGGATAACATCCGCCCGTTCACGGTCATCCGTGAATACGTAGCCTTCTCGCTTCAATAGGGTCCGGACGATTTCCGAGTCATATTCGTTCATCTGACAGCCGAAGGTTTCTATATGAACTTGTTGGTGACGGGATTTTGGATTCATAACAACACGGTTCTTTGTTGAGAAGTTTCGCCATCAACAATTTGTCCGATGGCCCAGCGATCCGAAGCTCCGGTAATCCGCACCTGTTTAATCTGGTTGGTGAAGTCAACGGTCTCAGGCACTCCGACTTTAAGAAAATGATCCGTTGTGCCGAGTTGAAACCCGCTTGTCGTGCCCGATTCGAAAAGTACAGGGATTGTCTTTCCTATGGCCTGTTTGGCGAAGGCTACACGTTTCTCGCGAGAAATTTCGCTCAACAATTTCGCACGTCTCCTGGCTATTCGGACGGCTACCTGATCCGGAAGCTTGGCGGCAGCTGTGCCGGGACGTTCGGAATAGGTGAAGACATGAAAATACGAGAATGGAATCTGTCTTGCCAGTTCCACGGTACGCCGAAAGGCCGTTTCGGATTCGCCGGGAAAACCCACCATCAAATCTGTCCCTAGACCAGCTGCTGGCACTGCGGCTAAGACCTTCTCAATGAGGGCGAGATACCCTCGGGTTCCATAGGGCCGGTTCATGGCTGAGAGGATGTTGTCATCGCCGCTCTGTAACGGAATGTGAAGATGGGGACAAAGCTTCTTCGAGCTTGCCATTTTGTCAAGCAGGTCATCGGTTACCGTCGTCGGCTCGATTGAGGAAATTCTTATTCGTTGGAGGCCTTCGATCGACTCCAACCGGTCGATCAAGCCGACGAGGTCAGCACCGTCTTGTCGGTACTGCCCAATATTGACACCTGTCAAAACGACTTCTTGATACCCTCCAGAAGCCAATAACTCAGCTTCCCGCATCACATCAGAAACTATTCGGCTCCGTTCACGCCCTCTTGCAAAGGGTATAAGGCAGAAACTGCACATTACATTGCAGCCGTCTTGAATTTTCAGAAGGGCTCTGGTCGAATTCGGTTCTCCAAGATAGGGGAGAAAAAAGTCTCCCCGATCTATCGATTTTGAGTGAAGAAGTTCTGGGATCGGCTGCTTCTTCAGAGCCTGGGGGGGCGGTAAGTAGGACGGGAGGTCCCACTTGAATTGGTTGCCGACGATCAGATCTATTCCCGGTATCGTTCGCAATTCCCGTGCTCCTGTCTGGGCATAACAGCCAGTTACGGCAACAAACGCCTCAGGTGAATGCTTCAAGGTCTTCCGAATGATATACCGGCATGTGCGTTCCGCCTCATCGGTGACCGTACAGGTGTTGACCACGAGGAGATCCGTGGGTTCACCGAATTCGACCACCTTGTAGCCGTCTCTACGGAGGCGCGATTCAAGAACGGCAGTTTCCGCCTGATTTAAGCGGCAACCGAGAGTATGGAGTGAGGCGCGTTTCATCGTCGCGGGTCATTATAGATAGGCGCTGGCGCATCGGGCAAGTTTTGTAATCTCGGCGCCTCCCGTTGAAGGTCCTTCTGGACCATGGTAGCATCGCTACTATCCTGGCCATCACCTCTCGCTATAAGGAAAGGAAGAGAGATATGGTGACGATGCAACGGGTCGTCGCGTTTGTTCTCCTGCCTTTGAGCTGTTTCCTTTCGCTGGGCAATCTTGAGGCAAGGGAAATGCTTCCTGCTGAACCGGATGTGAGTACCCGCATTGACGAGCTATACGATCATGAAGCCCGGTTGTTTCTCATGCTGTATTCTCTGAAGGGCGACGGGAAAGTAGATTACGTCACGGGGCGATCGGTGCAAGACTATGCCCGCAGCAGTTTCGGCAACCCTATCTATCAAACCGAGGTCCATCCGCTTTTTTACTGGTGGAACCACACAATGTGGAACGACCCGGAGCAAGACGGCGTGAACGGGAATGAGCGGGTTTACCAAGAAAATGTCGAGTTCGACAGCTCTCGATACAAACCCTGTGCCTTTAACGGCCAACCTTGCTAAGTGCGCCTCCATCAGATTGTGGTGCGGCTTCCTTTGTCCTCGACACATTTCATGATTCTCCTCAGACGCCGCGTTTCGTAATGCTATGGTAGGGGGACATTAACGGTAGCCCTCTTGGAATGTCCACGGCCTCTCTAAAACAGCTGCTCGGCAATCGACGCGTCGGAATAATGTTGCCTCTGGGGTTTGCCTCGGGTCTGCCATTGGCATTGACAGCGGGCACGCTGCAGGGTTGGCTTACCTCTGTACATCTCGACCTCAACACGATCGGTACTTTCACGCTTGTCGGGCTGCCCTACACTGTGAAGTTTCTCTGGGCGCCGTTAATGGATCGGATTACCCTCCCGTGGTTAGGGCGGCGGCGCGGTTGGATGTTGCTCATGCAGATTGCCACAGCAATCGGACTGGCACTCATGGGCATCGTCGGGCCTGACCAGCACCCCGAATGGCTTGGGGCAATCGCCTTGGGAGTGGCGTTTTTGTCAGCCTCACTCGATATCGTGTTCGATGCCTATAGAACCGATGTATTGCTGCCGCCGGAACGTGGATTCGGTGCAGCGGTATGGGTAAACGGCTATCGGTTGGCGTTGCTGGTGGCGAGTTCAGGGGCCTTGATCTTGGCTGATCAAATTGGGTGGCGGGAGACGTATCTGGTCCTTGCTGGTTTGATGGGCGCAGGGGTGGTAACTGTCTTGTTGAGTCCGGAACCGGCGGTTATCGGTGGAGCTCCCAAAAGTATGGCAGAGGCAATTGGGCTGCCGCTGCTTGAGTTGTTCAGACGGCCTGGGATTTTCGGCATCCTCGGACTTATCATTCTGTATAAGATCGGCGACGCAATGGCGGGCTCGTTACAAACGACATTCTTTATGGGAGAACTAGGCTTCACCGCGAGCGAAGTAGGCTATGTGAAGGGAGTCGGTATCTTCGCAACGCTCATTGGAGCACTGGCCGGAGGTCTGGCGATGACAAGGCTGGGGTTGTTACGGTCACTGCTCCTATTCGGGGGATTCCAAGCCCTGTCGAACTTGTCGTTCATGCTGTTGGCCTGGATCGGAAAGAGTTATCTCGCATTAGCCGCCTCGATTGTCGTAGAAAATGTCACGGGCGGGATGGGTACAGCTGCTTTCGTGGCATTGGTCATGTCGTTGTGCGACCACCGGTATACGGCTACGCAATTTGCATTGCTCTCGTCGCTCGAAGCCTTTGGCAGAGTCTTTTCCGGTCGCCCCTCTGCCGATGTGGTTGCACTGGTTGGATGGGGAGAGTTTTTCTTTCTGTCGTTCCTGATTGCTCTCCCCGGCCTGTGGCTGGTCTGGTTGTATCGCACCTTAATCCCGCAGGAAGCGAGAGAGAACGTCGCTGTGGAAGGAAGTTCATGAAGATGGTTTTAACCGACGTTGGAGGAATAATACGTACAACAGCAACGTCGGCAAGGGGGCGAGGGCGAATGGAACAAGCCAAATCCAGACGTTTTTTGCCCGCATTCGAGCTTGATCAATCATCCACACGAACACCCAAACGATCAGTCCGATATAATTCAACGCCATCCATCTTGTCGTGTGAATCTTCAATCCGCTCCCGCTATCGGGAGCGCCGTTGATCAAGAATATTCCAAGTATCAACACGAAAAGTCCCAACAATGCCGCGACAAGCCGTTTGCTCCACACGAACATATGCTGCCTCCTGGTGATCGATCGAGATAACCGACGGTTTGGATGCCGAGTTTCGGTACGGTAGGCTAATGACGCAACGGTGTTTTGTCAAAGGGAGAGTTCGGTGAGCTTAGTCCATCTCACTCTTCTCGTGATAGTCCTGAGCCTGTGCGTCGGACTCGTTCTTGGAAATCCTCAAATGGACCACTACCTGAATTTCGTCGAGATGGAACTCAATAAAGCCATAGATCGAAGCGATCCATCACAACCAGCTCGAGAGCAGCAAATGCTCCAAGCGGTCTTTAAGGCTCATAGTCACGAACTGGTCCAGAGTTTTATCCCACGCTACACGGTGCGTAAAAATTTCGGATTCGCCAGCCTCTACGAGACAAAAATTGATGACTCATCCTTCCTCGTGTTGGGTGTAGGAGGACAATTTGTCCCGTTGAAGGGGAAAGACGAAGTGATCCTCAAACTCGGTCGGATGGCTTTCTGAAGGAAAAATTTTGGGCCTTGTTTTAGCAGATGTTGAGATTCTACGTATTCTTGCCTGTGGATAACTGCTGAATTTTCGCCGCGAGCTGGCTCCTCTCAAGCCTCTAGAGATATCCACAGGAATTCCTCCATTTCCCCAGATAACCACAATATTTGGTGTTGACAATTATTCTGGATGGCTATATGTAGTCTTGCCTCCTGTTGAAGTGTCTTGAGCTCCAAATCAAGGAGACAATTTTCGTAGGCGAGTGCGAAGAGGTAAAAGAGGCCCAATACCATGGTTCTTCTGTATTGCTCAACGCCACTATCAATTGTCAGCACACCACCTGTGGAGGAACGATCGTGAGAATAGAACGGCGTTTTACTCGTTCCGGAGAAACTCCCTATGAAGGCCTGAAGTTTGTGAAACGCTCATCGGAAATTCGTAACCCCGATGGGTCGACTGTCTTTAAATTGGACCAAATAGACGTTCCGGAATCCTGGTCGCAACTAGCGACGGACATTCTCGCGCAGAAATATTTCCGAAAAGCCGGTGTTCCCCAGCGGGACGAAGCAGGGAATCCGATAAAGGGCCAGGATGGTAAGCCTGTGTTGGGAGGAGAACGTGATGCCCGTCAAGTGTTCGACCGGTTGGCCGGTTGCTGGACACATTGGGGCAAGGAGTATGGTTATTTTAAAACAATCGAAGACAGCGCCTCTTTTCACGATGAGCTCTGTTACATGCTTGCCCATCAAATGGCAGCTCCGAATTCTCCCCAATGGTTTAACACGGGACTTCACTACGCCTATCGGCTTTCCGGTCCTGCGCAAGGCCATTACTACGTCGATCCCAAGACACGTGAAGTTGTAAAGGCCACCAACGCATTCGAACATCCGCAGCCTCACGCGTGTTTCATTCAATCCATTGAAGACGATCTCGTCAACGAGAACGGGATTATGGATCTTTGGGTACGGGAAGCCAGATTGTTCAAGTACGGTTCCGGTACAGGAACAAACTTTTCCAGATTACGCGGTGACGGCGAAGCCTTATCGGGTGGCGGTCGCTCTTCCGGTCTAATGTCGTTTCTCCGGATCGGCGATCGAGCAGCCGGGGCAATCAAGTCGGGCGGTACGACGAGGCGTGCGGCCAAAATGGTCTGTTTGGATCTCGACCATCCAGACATCGAGGAATTTATCGATTGGAAGGTTATCGAGGAACAAAAGGTCGCAGCAATGGTGACCGGATCAAAGATTTGCGCCCAGCGCCTCAACGCTGTTCTCAAGGCCTGCCACGTCGTCGACGACGATGGCAATCCTCAAGTATCTATCGATGCAAAGCAAAATCCGATCCTGAAAGAGGCGCTTACCGCTGCCAGACGTGATGGAGTGCCGGAAGCGTACGTCCAACGAATGTTCTCTTTCGCTCAGCAGGGGTTTACGCATTTCGTCTTCCATGAATACGACACAAATTGGGATGGGAAGGCATATCAGACTGTGTCGGGGCAAAATTCGAATAACAGCGTTAGAATTCCAAACGAATTTTTCGCAGCGCTGGAATCAGATGGCGACTGGCAGCTCAAGCGGCGGATCGACAGCAAAGTCTCCAAAACTGTCAAGGCGCGTGACCTATGGGATCGTATCGCTTGGGCTGCATGGACGTGTGCGGATCCCGGTACGCAGTACGACACGACGATTAATGAATGGCACACATGCCCGGCTGACGGGAGGATCAACGCTTCGAATCCCTGCTCAGAATACATGTTCCTGGATGATACAGCCTGTAATTTGGCCTCATTGAACCTTTCAAAATTCTTTACACCGGAAGGCGAGTTCGCACTGGATAATTACCGTCACGCAGTTCGCCTATGGACGATTGTTCTCGAAATCAGCGTCCTCATGGCGTCGTTCCCCAGCCGCTCGATTGCCGAAAAAAGCTATCAGTTCCGCACGTTGGGGCTTGGCTACGCCAATCTGGGGACAATCCTGATGCGTCAGGGTATTCCTTATGACTCTCCCAAGGCGTTGGCCATCTGCGGTGCGTTGACTTCCATCATGACCGGCGAAGCCTACAGCACATCCGCAGAAATGGCGGCCGAATTGTGGCCGTTTCCAGGCTATGCCAAGAACCGCGAGGCAATGTTGCGGGTGATTCGCAACCACAGACGAGCCGCGTACAACACGCCTAAGGATGAATATGAAGAATTAACGGTCACGCCAAAAGGCATTCAAGCTGAACACTGTCCTCCCGATTTACTGATTGCGGCCAGGCGTGCTTGGGATCGCGCACTCGAGTTGGGTGCTGCATATGGCTATCGGAACGCGCAGGTCACAGTCATCGCACCGACCGGCACGATCGGGTTGGTTATGGATTGCGATACCACGGGAATCGAACCCGACTTTGCATTGGTAAAATTCAAAAAACTTGCCGGCGGCGGTTACTTCAAAATCATCAATCAAAGCTTGCCCCCGGCCCTCACTGCGCTCGGTTATACAGAAAGCCAAGTGCAAGACATCGTCAGTTACTGTGTGGGCCGTCAGACGCTACAGGGGGCCCTATTCATCAACCATGACACGTTGAAGCAAAAAGGATTCGACGATGCCGCGCTCGCTCGTCTGGAAAGCGGGTTGGCACAGGCATTCGAGATACAGTTTGCATTTAATAAGTATGTGCTCGGCGAAGACTTCTGCAGGGAAAAACTTGGGTTGAACGACGTTCAACTCACCGAGGCAAATTTCAACATGTTGAAGGCGCTCGGGTTCACACAGGAGGAGATCGCTGCGGCGAATGATTATTGTTGCGGTTCGATGACAGTAGAAGGGGCGCCACATCTGAAGCATGAGCACCTTCCCATATTCGACTGCGCGAACCGATGCGGTCGAATCGGGCAGCGATTCATTTCCGTCGACTCCCACATTCGCATGATGGCTGCCGCGCAGCCTTTCATAAGCGGTGCGATCAGCAAAACGATCAACATGCCGGCTGATGCCACGGTGGAGGATGTCAAGGCCGCCTATCTTTTTGCATGGGAAAGCATGGTGAAGTCCGTCGCCCTGTACCGGGATGGATCGAAGCTGAGCCAGCCTCTGTCGGCATCAAGCGAAAGCGGAAAGTCCGCCGAAGTTTCGACGGATGTCGTAAGCACCGCTGAAAAAATTACCGAGCGGGTGCTGGTCCGCTACCTCGCGAAACGCCGGCCGCTTCCGGCCAGGCGCAACGGGTACACCCAGAAGGCTGTGATCGGGGGGCACAAACTCTATCTCAGGACAGGGGAGTATGAGGACGGCACGGTCGGGGAGATTTTCCTCGATATGCACAAAGAGGGGGCGGCCTTCCGTAGCCTCATGAACTGCTTCGCGATCGCGATTTCTCTTGGCTTACAGCACGGCGTTCCCTTGGAAGAATTCGTCGAGGCTTTTGTGTTCACGCGTTTCGAGCCGAACGGGCCGGTGAAGTTGAATGATCGCATCAAGATGTCGACATCGATTATCGATTACATTTTCCGGGAACTGGCCGTTACATACTTGGATCGGTACGATCTAGCACAGGTGAAAGAAGAGGATTTGCGTATGGATTCCGTCAAGAAAGATGACGAGGATCCTGAATGTTCAGAAGAGGAGGCGGATCCGGAGACGCTGGCGTCTTCTTCAATCAGTACAGAACTCTTTCCCTCCCGTCGCGGTATTCCTCATCGACACAAGGGAAATGGCCACGGGAGCGGAAACGGGACTGTCGCGCACAAAGTGGAACTCAAACATGAAACGGTGACGTTGACCGCCGTACAGATCGCGCGCCAAAAGGGTTATGAAGGTGATCCTTGTGCGGAATGTAAACAGTTCACCATGGTGCGTAACGGTACTTGCCTCAAGTGTGAAACCTGCGGGGCGACGAGCGGGTGTTCCTGAGGAAAATACGATAGCGCCAAAAACGAGGTTCATTCGATGTCCCTATTGGAATCGCTTGTATCCAGCGAAGATTTGGCTTACGGATTCTTTCATCGGAGTGAAGGAGAAATGCCAAAATTCCAGTTGTCCATCAAGGTAGAGGTTACAATCCCTTATACCGTGAGAATTAAACGTAGGGATTTTTGACCTGTGGATGTGAGGTTAGAAGAATGAATGTCCTAGTAAAAGAACTTGGCATTGAGACCATTCACGATCAGGTAGTAAGCCTGGTTGCTCAGCGTTGGGCGAAGGCCTTCGTTTGCAAGGTTACGATCAAAATCGGTCTCGATCAAAACCCCTGGGCCGATTTAAATCAGCCTTGCGATATCATCGGTTGGTATGTGCATTCGGGCGGGAACACAATGGAATGGATGGCGGAAGTCGAAACAGAAGAGTCGTTGGCAGACGATCAGACGATTGAGAAGTGGAAGAAGACTGTGAGGCGAGGCATCCCGTTTTATGTGTTGGTGCCTCGAGGGATGAGGGAAGTTGCTGCTAAAAAAGCACAGGATGCCTCACTGGCGTTGACCTGGATCTACGAATACGGTTTTGTAAATGGAATATGTCATGTGTTGTAACGACTGGATGTGAGAGTGATATGAATTTCCTTGGATTGGTTCCAAACAATAGTATAGCGTCCATCGAAGCCCGAACCGACGATGAAGCTATCACAGCTGAGCAGTTTGTAGAGCGGTTGCGCGGCCGTATTTGCGAGATGGAGCGAACATTGGCCGAAGACGAGCAGTTGGATGTGGCCGCATTTTTACCTTCGGGGAAAGCCATTTCGGTAGAGGTGGTTGGCTACGAAAATCCCAGTCTTGTAATCCTGAATGGCCAGGAGCAGCAAACAGGAAAGTTTTGCACACTTCTGGCCCACCAATCATCCGTGCAAGTCCTGGTTTCCGTCGAGGCAGTGGCACAGGGGGAAATCAGGAAAGTATTGCGGTTCACCCAGGAGAAGTGGTAGGAGTCGTAAAAGGAGAACACGGTTCAGAACATCTGATATGCCTACGACGACTCAACTAGTTATCAGCGGCCAGAGCAAACCGGGGGCAATTGCTCGGGTCGCTTCCGTTTTGGGGGCTGCAGGTGTGAATATTAAGGCGTTCTCTGCCCCAGAAGTGACAGGTACCGGGAAGCTGAGGTTACTTGTCGCAGATATTGAAGGTGCGAGAACGGCTCTAAAAGCTGCGAAGATAAAGTTTTCTGAGGAGACAGCGTTAATATTGAGCCTGGAGAATAAACCCGGTGCTTTGAACGAAGTGGCAAACTCCTTGACCAAAGCCCGCATCAACATCAAATGTGGCTACTGCACTCCCTCCCGGGAAGGAAAACGGGCCATCGTTGTACTGACTGTTTCCAATATCGACAAGGCCTTATCCGTTCTGAGAGATCAATCACTCGACGAGTTTTAACCATGACCTGCAGAGGGCAGGCCATTCAACTTTATATCCTCCGTCATTTCTGTCTTCCTGTGCTCGTCCTGTCAGTAGCTGCCTGTAGCAGTGCCCCGCCAAAACCTACTCATTTCCCCGGTTATCCAATCGGTTATGTTGAACGTGGGACGGCCTCCTGGTATGGCCCAGGGTTTCACGGAAACAAAACGGCGAACGGCGAACGATACGACATGTACCGGTTGACTGCCGCCCACCGGACTCTGCCTCTTGGCTCAGTGGCTGTGGTCCGATCCATGAGAAACGGCCGTCAAGTTACAGTCAGGATCAATGATCGAGGCCCTTTTGCCAAAGGACGTGTGCTTGATCTTTCATTAGCGGGGGCGAAGGCCCTGGGTATGGTGGGAAACGGGACGGATCAAATCGAATTGAAAGTTGTGGGATTTCAGGGACGGACGAGCGAGATGGGAGCCCTTAGGGTCCAGGTTGGTTCATTCGCCGAACAACGTAACGCCGTATTGCTGTTAGAACGTGCTAGGAGCCTCTATCCTGGAGGGCGTATCCAGTCAGTTGATCTTCCAGAGGGTAAGCGTTATCGTGTCCAAGTCGGTGAATTTATGTCAGAATCCCAAGCCGAAGCCGCCTCGAGGAGGTTAGAAACCAGGCTTTCCGTCGAACCGTTTGTGGTACGGGACGACGATTAAAACCCCTATGAATTTTGAGCAGATGGATCAGAAGCATATGATTTTATAACGAGTTTTGTCGATAATCTTGCCCCTCGCCCTCGCCTATGGTAGATGTAGACCTTATGAAAACTGAACCTCCAATAGGACCCTATCAATTCTTTCTAAGCTCCTCCTCTCAGAGTCTGTTATCCGATTGTCGGAATTGTTTTTGTAGTCTCAACCAAAAGACAAGCGCGTCGGTCAGGCTCGTCAGCCGTCCCTAAACCTGGACTATCACATGGATATTGTTATCCTTCTGGGTCTCATTGTTCTATCTGCCGTGATTTCTACTGCGGAGATCGGATTCTTTGCGGTAAACGACACCAAGCTCCGTGCGTTGTCTCAAAACCAGAATGCGAGGGCTAAAATGGCCCTCCATCTCAGGAGCGATCCACAGAAGCTATTAGCAACGATTCTGGTAGGGGATCGGCTTGTTGGGACCGCAATTCCCATGTATGCGACGTTCCTCACGTTGAACAAGTTCGGGGCCGAGCGCACGTTTTTCGATGATACGATCGCCGTTGTCGTGGGTTTATTGACCTTCGTGTTGCTCGTTTCGGTGGACGTCATCCCCAAGACTCTGGCGGCAAAATTCTCCGTTCCCGTTACACTTAATATGGCCTATCCGATATACGGAGTACAGCTAGTCCTTAAGCCTCTCCTGTTTTTGATGGTACCGTTGATTCACAAATTAACAGGCGGCAAGGGCTTGACGCTTCCACTCGTGACCGAGGAAGAACTCAAGATCATGTTGGATGAAGGAGGAAAGGCGGGAGCGATCGAGGTCGAGAAGGTCAAGATGATCAAGAACGTCTTTCAGCTGAAGGATATTACGGCTGAAGACGCAATGACCCCCAGATTGTATGTGTTCTCTCTAGATGGCAACCTCCGGCTTAAAGAGGCACAGGAGCTACTCTATAATTCTAAATATTCAAGAATCCCTGTCTATGACGGTACCTTCGACAATATTACAGGAATTCTTTATAAGACCAGGGCCTTGACCGAATTGGCCAAGGATCGGTTGGATGCAAAGCTGAAGGATATTGCCGAATCGCCGTTGTTTGTGCCGGCCGGGAAGACCGCTGACGATCTGATGAAGCAATTTCAACAGGAAAAGCGGCACATGGCGGTGGTCGTCAACGAGTTCGGCGGTGTGATGGGAATCGTTACGCTCGAGGACTTACTCGAAGAGGTCGTAGGGGAAATCATGGACGAGACGGATATTACCGAGGATTTGATCAAGCGTATCGGCAAGAACCACATTCTCGTTCATGGCCGAACCGAAGTTCGAAAGATCAAAGACTTCTTGAAAGTCGAACTTGGCGACGAGGCCGTCACTATCAGCGGCTTGATCCAAGAGGAGCTTGGTCGCATTCCGAAGGTTGGAGAAGAATTGCGGATTGGAAACTGCCGCATCCTGATTCATGAGGCGGATCCTCGTTCGATCAGGAGCGTGCAAATTTTTAAGGAAGAGAAGGCCGCTGTCCCTGTGGGAGCGCCCAATTTAGATCTCGTGAGTTGACGAGCCCTTCTCCATCAACTCTCGAAAATCGCGCTCAGTCAGGATCCTGATCCCCAGTTTTTGTGCCTGATCCAATTTTGACCCCGGTTCATTCCCCGCAACAACAAAGGATGTCTTCTGACTGACGCTGGAAGTGACGGTTCCGCCTCGCTCCTCAACCAGCCTTGAAGCTTGTTCCCTGGTATAGCCGGAGAGTCCACCGGTGAAGACGAACACAGATCCTCTTAACGTTGGTGCGACCTTAGATTGTGGGGTAGGTGCCTCAATCCGTAGTCCTGATGCGCGCAATTCATCCAGCACCTGGCGGTTGTGTTGTTCTGAAAAATAGGAAACAATGCTGGCAGCGATTTCTGGGCCAATCTCTGGAATCTGCTGAAATCGGATCTCGTCTGCCTCCATTATTGCGTCGATGGAACCGAATTCCTTTGCTAAGACCTTTGCGATATGTTGGCCGACTTGTCTGATTCCCAGACCCATGAGGAATCGGTCAAACGAGACGGTTTTGCTTCTTTCGATCGCGGTCAATAATAGACCAGCGGATCGGTCAGCAAATCCTTCCAGTTGCAGTAGTTGAGCTTTGCTCAGGCGAAAGAGGTCGGCAAGGGATCGAACCAACCCCGTATCGACCAGTTGAGAGACGGTCTTTTTCCCAAGGCCCTCTATGTTCAAGGCGTTCTTTGAAGCAAAGTGTTCAATCGCACCTTTAATCTGCGCCATGCAGATGGATTGGCCGGTGCAGTAGTAATACGCCCCCTCTCGCGCAACATGTGACCCACAAATTGGGCAGGTATCCGGCATATGGAATGGCTTGCCCCGTTGTTCTCCCGAAATAGGGACTCGTTCTGCGACTGCAGGAATAACGTCGCCGGCCCGTTCAACCTTCACTGTGTCGCCAACCCGAATGTCTTTGCGTGCGACTTCGTCCGCATTGTGAAGTGTGGCACGGCTGATGGTGACACCTCCTACCTCGACCGGTTTCAACAAGGCGAGAGGGGTGAGGGTGCCGGTGCGACCGACTGAGACAGCGATGTCCTGTACGATAGTGACTTCCTTTCGCGGGGTAAACTTGTAGGCGATAGCCCATCGGGGACTTCTGGACTTGAACCCCAACCGTTCTTGCCAATCCCTTCGATCGACTTTGACGACAACGCCATCGATTTCATAGGGAAGACTGTCGCGAATGCTCTCGGTGCCGTGGTGATACGCGGTAACTTCCTCGATCGAATGACAACGTTTTCGGTGCAGAGGGACGGGAAAGCCCCATCGTGATAAGGCGTCGAGTTCCTCCCAATGCGTAGGAATTTCCGGTGCGGAGTGAGCCATTACTTCGTAACAGGTGATGGCGAGCGGTCGCGCTGCCGTGATCGAAGAGTCCAGCTGTCTCAGGGACCCAGATGCGGCATTGCGGGGATTGGCAAAAGGTTCCTCCCCCACTTCAGTAATTCGGCGATTGAGTCTCTGGAAATCGTCCAGCCTCATGTAAACTTCACCCCTGACCACGAGATGATCGGGATATCCGGATTGAGGGAGAAGCTGGAGGGGGAGGGAGCGGATCGTTTTCAAGTTAAGCGTGACGTCCTCCCCCGTTGAACCGTCTCCTCTCGTCGACCCTCTTGTGAATAGACCACGGTCATATAGCAATTCCACCGATAGCCCGTCGAACTTGGGTTCGCCCGTATAACTGACTGAAGGCACATCAAGTTCACGTTTCATGCGCTGGTCGAACGCTAATACGTCGGCGTGTTCGATGATTGAGTCCAGGCTCAACATAGACTGCTCATGGCGAACCTTTTTGAGTTCGTCGAGTGGAGGGGCGCCCACCCGCTGTGTAGGAGAATCAGCTGTGACAAGTTCAGGGTGCAGTTGTTCAAGGTCGGAAAGTTCCCGGTAGAGCCGATCATACGCGGCATCGGAGATTTCCGGCCTGGCTTTCACATAATAGAGATAGTCGTGCCGGCGAATTTCGCCGCGCAGGTAATCAAGGCGGGCTTGAACGTCAGTTGCAGCCATGGGGTGCTGGACAGCGATGGTTTCTTGGACAGGGTAGAGGTGATACGTGCAATAAATGCCTAGTCGAAGCGGGGAGACGGTATCACAGGTATTGGGTTATGGTCAAACGGCGATCCGACCTCAATCGCTTTGACTTTCAGAACGTTAGCTACTATTCTATCAAATCCTGTTAGCGCAATTTCAGCCTCGCATTGGCGATTCATCATGGCGTTCTTTTAACGGGATGATGACCTCAATCAGTTGATAAGGAGGTAAATATGAAGGGGGAAACCTACGTGAGACGATTCATCCTGGAGCCGACCGGGACGATCGCCGTTCTGGTGGCAGGCGGACTTGTGCTGGGGGGTTGTGTGCTCAATGAAAAGTACGAAGCAGAAAAGGCCAGGAGTCTGAACTTCCAAAGGTTGCTTGCTCAGGAAGAAAAGCGAACAGGAGAGCTCGACAGCGAAGTGAAGCGAACGAAGCAGGAATTGGCAGAATATGAAACCCGGAACCGGGAACTGACTGCGCAAGTTCAAGCCCTCAGAGAACAGATGGGGCATCTCCAGGAGGAAGCGGATGCGATCAAAGAAGCCGCCTTGCTCGAACGGAAGGCCCGTGCTGATCTGAAGAAGGCGGAAGCGGCCGTCAAGCCTCCTCCGCTTGAAACTCCGCCGAGCATCAGCGAATTGCTGGGCACTACACCGACCACCACTGCGGAGGTTGCTGCTGTCCCATCTCCTAGCGAAATGCAGTCTGAGACGAAGCTTGGCCAGACTATCCATGTAGTCAAGCCTGGCGAAACTTTGTATCGGATCAGCCGTCGCTACGGGGTAAAAGTCGACATGTTGCGCAAGTGGAATAAACTGCCTGACGACATCATTGAAGTGGGGCAGAAACTTATTGTCAGCCAAGAGCGCTAGGATTATTTCCGTGCCGACACCGTCTTATTCACTGAACTACGAGCAATTTTGCAAGTACGCTGGTGAGGGGAATCTTATTCCACTCTATCGGGAGATTCTGGCGGATTATGAAACTCCCGTTTCGGCTTTCGCCAAGATAGACCATGGTCCAACGGCCTATCTGCTGGAGAGCATCGAAGGAGGGGAGAAGTGGGCAAGGTACTCCTTTTTGGGTAGCGGCTCACCTGTCGTGATTTACGAAGACAAGGGGGATCTGATCCACCTTCGCGGGAAACGGAAGAAACGGATCCCCAGCCGTGGCAATCCCCTTGACCGGTTGCGTGAGCTTATGGAGGCGTACAAGCCTGTTACGGTACCTGGCCTGCCACGGTTCGTGGGAGGAGCGGTTGGGTATCTGAGCTATGATGTCGTACGGACGTTCGAGGAAATGCCTGCTCGTAGGAAAGACCATCTTTATCTCCCGGATTTTGCCTTTCTTCTGACAGATACCCTCGTCATATTTGACAATGTCGCGCAGAAAATAAAAGTCGTGGCGAATGCGCATGTTACATCGAGCCGTGATCGCGATATCAAACGCGCCTATCATGCGGCTACCGAACGCATCGAACGTATGATCGCGCGCTTGAAGAAGCCGCTACAAAGGAAACGTCCCCATCGCCGACGACGCACCATCAACTTTACTTCGAATATGAATAAGGCCGATTTCGAAAAGATGGTGGCCCGAACAAAAGAATACATACGAGCTGGTGACATTGTTCAGGCAGTCCTGTCGCAGAGGTGGGAGGCAAATATTCAAGCGCCGCCACTACAGCTCTATCGGGCGCTACGCGTCGTCAACCCTTCTCCCTACATGTACTATCTCCGAGTCGGCGGGGTGGAGCTGGTTGGATCTTCACCTGAAACTTTGGTGCGTTGTGAAGACGGCGTGGTCTCTGTCCGGCCCATCGCAGGCACGCGTCGCCGAGGAGCCACACCGGAAGAGGATCAACAACTCGAACGGCGTCTTCTGGCTGATGAAAAGGAACGGGCGGAACATGTGATGTTGGTAGACCTTGGCCGCAACGACGTGGGACGGGTGGCGCGCTCAGGTTCCGTGACGGTTGATTCATTAATGCACGTGGAGCGCTATTCACATGTGATGCACATCGTGTCTAACGTCACTGGGAAACTGGATACGTCAAAAACATCCTATGACGTCCTGCGCGCGTGTTTTCCTGCAGGAACGGTTTCCGGGGCACCGAAGATTCGGGCAATGGAGATCATCGATGAACTGGAACCGACCAGACGGGGGCCATACGCTGGAGCTGTGGGCTATTTCAGCTTCTCTGGCAACATGGATATGTGCATCAATATCCGAACCGTTGTGATCAAAAAACATCAAGCTTTCGTACAAGCCGGGGCCGGAATCGTTGCGGATTCGAACCCCGAGCATGAATACGAAGAAACCTGCAATAAAGCCCGCGCCATGATGAAAGCGATTGAATTAGCCGAACAAGGGCTAGAATAAAAAGAGCCATTGGCTGCTGCCTGTTGATCAGACGGGAGAGCGAGTCATTCTCCTCCCTTTAACAATGAGCCGTTCACTCCGGGCACCGATATGCTATTGATGATCGATAATTACGATTCGTTCACCTACAACCTGGTCCAATATTTTGGGGAACTGGGGGAAGACGTACGTGTCTATAGAAATAACAAAATCAGTATCGATGAGATCGAATCACTCAAGCCGGATCGGATTGTGATTTCCCCCGGTCCTTGTACCCCCAACGAGGCAGGGATTTCTGTCGATACCATCAGACATTTTGCCGGTCATCTACCATTGCTTGGTGTCTGTTTGGGCCATCAATCTCTCGCGGTTGCCTTCGGTGGTGATGTTGTGAGAGCCACCCGTCTCATGCATGGAAAGACGTCGATGGTCAAACACGATGGCCGCACGATCTTTCTCGATCTACCGAATCCCTTCGAGGCGACACGCTATCATTCGTTGATCGTCAAGCGAGAAACGTTGCCTTCTTGTTTGGAAGTATCTGCAGAGACAGCCGAAGGAGAGATTATGGGCATGCGCCACAGAACACTTGGCGCCGAGGGCGTCCAATTTCACCCTGAATCAATCTTAACTGCCGCCGGGAAAGATCTGCTTCGAAATTTCCTGAAGTTGTAATCACCCAACTAGATCCCCATGATTAAAGACGCGATTGCAAAATTAGCTGACCGCTTCCCGTTGACAGAAAAAGAAGCTGAGGAAGTGATGAATGAGATCATGGAGGGCAAGGCGAGTCCCGCACAGATTGCGGCCTATCTCATGGGGCTTCGCCTCAAAGGGGAAAGCGTAGAGGAAATTGCTGGCTCTGTCAGAGCTATGCGTGATCACGCCGTGAGAATTGCGGTGGGCGACCCTCTTGTCGTAGATACATGCGGGACAGGTGGAGACGGACGACATACGTTCAACATTTCAACAACGACGGCCTTTGTCGTAGCTGGTGCAGGCTTGACTGTGGCGAAGCACGGAAACCGGTCCATTTCCTCGAAGTCGGGAAGTGCGGATGTGCTGGCTGCCCTCGGGGTGAAAATCGATCTCTCTCCTGATGATGTGGCTGATTGTATCAACGAGGTCGGGATCGGGTTTCTATTTGCCCCGCTCTATCATGGGGCCATGAGACATTGTGCGGGGCCACGGCAGGAATTAGGTATACGGACGATGCTCAACGTTCTGGGACCACTGACGAATCCAGCTGGCGCGACAATTCAGGTGCTCGGTGTATATGAACCACGGTTGACCGAGCTGTTGGGGAAAGTTCTCATGCACCTCGGATCTCAACATTGTTTTGTCG
Source organism: Petrachloros mirabilis (assembly GCF_975968855.1). NCBI lineage: Bacteria > Bacillati > Cyanobacteriota > Cyanophyceae > Synechococcales > Petrachlorosaceae > Petrachloros > Petrachloros mirabilis. The sequence goes on along the minus strand of NZ_CDLUDY010000273.1, from coordinate 6,156 downwards.
TGCACGGTATGGACGGACTTGACGAGATAACATTGACGGATCGAACCCTTGTTTCGGAGTCCAAAGGCGGCGTCCTGTCGAATTATGTAGTGACACCCGAAGAATTCGGCCTAGCACGAGTTTCCTCAAAGGAATTGGCGGGCGGATCGCCTCAGGAGAATGCGACGATCACAAAGGAGGTCCTTCAGGGCCGGAAGGGCGCCAAGCGGGATATCGTCTGTTTGAACGCTGCTCCTGCGCTGGTTGCCGGCCGGAAAGCCAAGACACTACAGGAAGGTTTCCAGTTAGCTGCGCAGACAATTGATTCCGGAGCAGCTGCTGAAAAGCTATCACAGTTGGTTGCCTTTACGGGCAAGAGCGTTTCCTCATGATTCTTTCCCGCATTCTCGAACACAAGAGAGCGGAGGTGCGCCACAAGCACAGCCGCGGATACCTTTCCGACCTTAAGATGAGGATTCACGACGCGCCCAGTCCTATCGGATTCGCAGTGGCACTTGATGCCACGAGGACGGCGGATAGTCCCGCATTGATTGCCGAGGTGAAAAAGGCATCACCAAGTCTCGGACTTCTCAGGCCTGAATTTGAAGAGAAGTTCGACTACATCTCTATTGCGAAGACCTATCAAGAATCCGGAGCCTCCGCGCTGTCGGTGCTGACGGACAAGGATTATTTTAAAGGCAGCCTGGATTACTTGCAGGATATCAAACAATCAGTGGCCTTGCCGGCCTTAAACAAAGAATTCATGGTTGACGATGTGCAATTCTATGAGGCTCGAGCCTATGGTGCGGATGCCGTTCTTTTAATCGTCGCAGCGTTAGAACGGCGTCAACTCATCGATTTCCATGCTTTGGCGAAGGAATTATCTTTGGATGTGTTGATCGAAACTCACCACGAGCGCGAACTTGACATCGTCCTCGAGTGGATTCCTGATGCAAGGATGATCGGCATCAATAATCGGGATCTCCACACATTCACCACTGATTTGGCCGTCACGAAGCGCTTAGCGCCCCGTATACCTCAAGATAAGCTCATCGTCAGTGAGAGTGGAATTCATACCCGAGACCATGTCAAACAGTTGCTCGAAGCGGGAGTTCAAGCCATGTTGGTCGGGGAATCGCTAATTCGAGCAGAGAACACGGCTGAACAAATTCGACTACTCTGCGGAACACTTCAATCGTCGGAGCGCCGATAGCGGAGTGCAGTGTTCGGAAAGATGGGTTCTTTTTCTTGAAATTCTCCGTGCCAGCGATGAGGTTCCGTACTTCTCTCTGAACACGCCTTTCAGATGTGCCTGGCGTGATGATCCAAAGAGCACTCAAGACTAGATCAAAATCAGAACGAACGATGGCAATGGGAAAGGGACGGATCAGAGTCAAGATTTGCGGGATAACCAATGCCCAAGATGCGTTTGTCGCCGTTGAAGCGGGAGTCGATGCCCTGGGGTTTATCTTTTATCGGAAGAGCCCACGGTATATCGAACTCGACGCCGCAAAAGAAATTATTCAATCTCTACCGGTATTCGTCACACCGGTCGGGGTTTTTGTAAACGAAGAAATCGGGGCTGTCCGATCAATCATGGATCATTGCGGAATTCACCTGGCTCAGTTGCATGGTGATGAAACAGCGGACTATTGCAAAACGCTTTTCAGGCCTGTGATGAAAGCTCTCCGGTTAAAAGATCGAAGCAGTCTTTTGTCTCTCGCAGAATATACAGGCCGGGCAGAGGTGCAAAGTTTCGTACTTGATAGCTTCACGGAAAAAGGGTACGGAGGGACGGGACTGAAAGCTGATTGGGAAATAGCCGCAGAGGCGGCCAGGACAGTAACCGTTCTATTGGCCGGAGGATTGACCCCTGACAACGTAATCGAAGCGATTAATGCCGTTCGCCCCTACGGCGTTGACGTGAGTAGCGGGGTAGAATCCATTCCCGGCAAGAAAGATCACGGAAAGATCCGAGCCTTTCTTGAGGCTGTGAGGGTTGTCTCATCAACATGAGGCCATTTATACTGACATCCGGTTTACCACAAGAGGGAACGGCATGGCGGTGATTCCTGATAAACAAGGTCGGTTCGGCCCCTATGGAGGCCGTTATGTTCCTGAAACGTTGATGCCGGCCCTATTGGAGTTGGAGGTTGAATATGCCAAGGCCAGGAAAGACCGTCATTTCCAGGAGGAATTGGCCTATTACCTCAAGCATTACGTCGGCCGGCCGACTCAACTCTATTATGCGGAACGGCTGACGAAACGACTGGGCGGCGCGAAGATATACCTCAAACGTGAGGACTTGTGCCATACCGGTGCCCATAAGATCAATAACGCGATCGGACAGGGTTTGCTGGCAAAACGGATGAAGAAGCCCCGAATCATTGCCGAGACCGGTGCCGGCCAGCATGGAGTGGCAACGGCCACCGTTGCTGCTATGTTCGGGCTGCAATGCGAAATCTACATGGGTACGGAAGACATGCAGCGACAGGCGCTGAACGTGTTCCGGATGCGTTTGCTGGGTTCCACGGTGACAGGCGTCGATGCCGGCAGCCGCACTTTGAAGGACGCCATTAGTGAAGCTATGCGGGATTGGACGACGAACGTCCGGACGACCCACTACATTCTTGGGTCTGTGCTTGGCGCGCACCCTTATCCGATGATGATACGTGATTTTCAATCTGTTATCGGGAAGGAAGCCAGAAAGCAGATTCTGGCGGCCGAAGGACGATTACCTGATTGTCTGATTGCCTGTGTCGGGGGGGGCAGCAATGCCATGGGGCTCTTTCATGCCTTTCTTGGAGACAAGAAGGTCAAGATGATCGGAGTCGAAGCCGGAGGATTGGGTGTGGCGAGCGGCAAGCACGCAGCCCGTTTCTCAGGTGGAAAGCCGGGAGTGTTACAGGGGACGATGACTTTTCTTCTCCAAGACGAAGACGGACAAATTAACTTGACCCATTCAGTTTCAGCCGGTTTGGATTATGCAGCCGTCGGTCCTGAGCATAGCTATCTTCGTGAGATGGGGAGGGCTACGTATACATCGGCGACTGATGATGAAGCGATGTCGGCATTCGATCTATTGGCAAGGGAAGAAGGCATCGTTCCTGCTCTTGAGAGCGCTCACGCAATTGCCCATGCAGTCAAATTGGCTCCGACTATGAAGAAGCAGCAGATTGTCCTTATCAATTTATCGGGGCGCGGTGATAAGGATGTGCAGCAAGTAGCGAGAATGAGGGGCATTACACTGTGAGCTCACGCATCGACAATACCTTTACGCGTTTGCGTGAACGAAAGGAGGCCGCGCTCATCGCGTATTTGATGACTGGAGACCCGACTTTAGCCGATACGGAACAGCTTGTACTGGAATTGGAAGGGGCTGGTGCTGACATCATTGAGTTAGGCGTGCCTTTTTCCGATCCGATTGCCGATGGTCCGGTTATCCAGGAAGCCGCCGAACGTGCGCTCAAAAGCGGGACCTCCCTTCGGAAGATTCTCCCGATGGTTCGGCAATTGAGGTTAAAGACGCAAATTCCGCTTATTCTCATGGCCTACTACAACAATATTCATGCTTTCGGCCCTGATCGTTTTTGCCGGGAGGCCGTGGCTGCCGGAATTGATGGATTGATTGTGCCGGATATGCCGCCCGAGGAGGCAGGCCCGCTTAAGGGTTCGGCTGCAGAATCCGGATTGCAGCTCATCTTCCTTCTTGCCCCAACTAGTACAGCCGAGCGTCGAACCGTTGTGGCCAGACAATCTCAGGGATTCGTTTACTATGTTTCTCTCACGGGAATCACAGGAGCCAGGCTCAAGGATGTAGTTGACGTCGGAAAGAATGTGGAACGGATTCGAAAGGTCTCAAAGACTCCCATTGCGGTCGGATTCGGCGTCGCGACCCCGGAAGATGCAGCGAGCGTGGCTGCCGTTGCAGATGGCGTCATCGTCGGAAGCGCAATTGTCAAACGAATAGCCGCGCACCAACAGGAGCCTGGCATGATTGGGCAGGTGGCTGGATTCGTCCGTTCCTTGAAGACGGCGATGCTCTCGAAACAAGCAATAAATCAGTAACGCATCTGTGGTTCGGAGAGAAAGAAACGAGCGCTATCGTTTGCCGTTAGGCGGCATGTAGGCAATCATCTCAGCGGCTAATTCTTTAGCAATCTCTTTCAAGTTCGGCCTGAAGAACATGTAGCTGCTCGACCGTTCATGTCGGGCCTTCCAAATCGTTGTGCCGGTCGTGGCATCGATGAGGCGAAGACTGAGACCTACCCGACCCACGTTGTCACCTTCCTTCCGGGCATACTCCCATGCATTCACGCGAACTACGATAAATGAATCGACGTTTAAGGCTTTCCCCAGCTTGATGGCGGATTCTTTGTCGGACTGCCCGGTCATTTCCAACCGCGAAAAATAGAACACCAGGGAGTCAAACGCCTCCTTGGAAGCCTGAAAAATGTCGGTCACGTTCTGGGGAGAGACGACTCGTTCTATCTTGGCGACGTTTGCCAATGCCCCGGACAACACATCCTGGATATCCTCTCTAGCGCTGTCGTATTGACTTGCCATCGGAGGAAGAACAGCGATGGCTTGCGGGCGGAACATTTGGGCCCCCGGCCCTTCCCACACTTCCTGCAATCCTCCACAACCGGGGACCAGTAGAAGTATAACGCTAACCAAGAAGGGCAGAATGCTCTGCAGGCTCTTAAGAGGCATTTGTTGAGTATACCATCTCACATTCACTTTGTGTCATCAGAAGGTCATAGAAACCGAGCCGGAAGCCAGTGCCCCCTTCTCGCGAAAATCATATCCGCCACCAAGATCAAGGCGGAATGCATAAATACGGATGCCCAATCCTGCAGTCGGCGTAAATGGAGTGCCGGCATCCTTCATGTTCTTGAATGCTCCAACACGGAATGACAGAAATTGAGACAGAATCGTCTGCTCCGCTCCGAGGCTCAAGACTTGACTCTTGAGGCCGGGAATGAAGGTCTTGTTTGCAGTAATGTCCACATCTCCTGTCAACGTCAATGTTGAATACGGGTTGAGGGCAATACCACCGCGAATTTGGGGCTCGATCTTGAGTTCGCCTCCTCCGAGATCATCGAACGTCGGTTGGTTAATGTCTTTGGCGACAATACCTACGCGGAGCCAGGATGACGGGCGATAGATAGCTCCTACATCAACCCCAAACGCCGTGGATATTGCGGCCTTGCCGAGGTTGTCTGTGATCTTTAGGTCATTTCCGCCTTGGAGTGCCGCGCTTCCGCTATATGCGGCGCCTTGAAGGAGTTTGGCCGTGACACCGATCGAGAACGTCTTATCCGCAAAAGCATAGGCGTATGAAAACGCCGCTTGCCTGATTTCCAAGGCACGTAAAGCCATTGAGCCCGAAATGGTGGTCCCGGATACTTGAACAGGAGTGGGGATAAAGCCTCCCCCTGTAGCAACGTCGGAGATGTTGAACCCGAAGGCGTGTTCACCAAAATGACCTTTGAAATACAGGCCAGCGGCACCATTGAGCGACGTGTTGGCGCCGGGCCGGTTCAATCGATTGGCAATATCCTGAGCTCTGGCCTGGTTGGCTGCGGACGGATCACTTGGATCAAAGTCTTCCAGATCATTGATGGCATCCGCGATTCCAAGGCGATCAATGGCCTGTACTCCGCCGAGGATTCGAATATCAACCGTCTGCGTCATCGCAAGACCGGCGGGGTTCCAATAGGTGGCGAGAGAGTCTGTTGTGACAGCAACACCCGCGCCGCCCATCCCTATCGCACGGGGGCCGACAGTGACGAATTCCACGGCCAACGATTGGGTCGGAAGTAGAAGGGTACATAACCCAGCGACTATAATCGCCGTGCGAACGGTATACGACACCATAGAATTCCTTAAGTTAGAGTGCACTGTCCGAGTGTATGGAATCAATCGGTTCTCGTCAAGCTCACACAATCTGGCCGTCTTGCATGTGCACGATCCGATCAGATTGGGCAGAAAGCTTGTCATTATGGGTGACGATAACGAAAGTCGTGCCTCTGGCTTTGTTCAACTCGCGCATCAGAGAGAAGAGAGCATCGCCTGTATGGGTATCCAAATTTCCCGTAGGTTCGTCTGCCAGCACCAGATCAGGTTTTTGTAGTAACGCCCGAGCGACAGCTACACGCTGTTGTTCCCCGCCGG
>NZ_CDLUDY010000272.1:0-8410 GCF_975968855.1 Petrachloros mirabilis | reverse complement strand
TGGGTCTCATCGATGCACCTCCGTGTGTTGAATGGGATTGACAGCATCATGGCTAATAAATTATAGACATGATCTATGACTAGTCCATTACCATAGGGGATCGCAGGACCCAAGTGTTTTGCGACGAAAATGCCTTGTCTCGATGCCAAATTCTTCTGCCACTATGGGATGAGCGTGTCTCGACGCGTGAGGGCATGATGGAACACGGAGACCGCAGGCGATGAATCCGACGCGGCGTGCTACTCAAGAACCATTTGACCGTGAAATGAAGAAGGCCTGGGAACGAATTACGACAACTCCCAACGGGCCAATCGGGTGGCTCGTTAATTTTATCCAACTCGATCTCGACGCCCTGACGCCGACGGAATGGATGGTCATCGCCTACGAGGTGGCGAGCTTTGCCGAAGCAGACAGCCTCGAAACACATCCCTTGCCCGTTGTGGTCGCCAGTGGATGGAGCGTTCAAGCGCTCCCCGACGAGGCGTTGCAGTACACGCTGCCGAGCCGGAAAGAAGCCATGCAGCTCCAACGAACGATTCGCGGCCATTTCGAGCACTTGTGGCAACACGGGGTGGCGCCGATCAAATTTCCCGCCCTCACATTAATTGTGACGGGTGCGGGGGCGTTTCATGATCGCCATGGGAGTCTCTTGGTGGCGACCAAGCCGAAGACGAAAGAGTTCGAATACCGTGTCGCCGTCTTACTCGCGCACTATGCAGGCCGTGTTCGACCCTGTCAGGAATGTCACCGTATCTTTGTCGCCGGGCGAAGCGACCAGCTCTTTTGTGATCCACGTTGCCAGATGCGCGTGGCCTCACGGAAGTGGAGAAAGGCCAACACCACGAGAGTGAGAAAGGACCACCGCTAATGGCACGTAAGGACGGCAAGGATCGCGGCATCTTTGAACGAAAGGATCGACCCGGCTGGTGGGTTCAGGTCTTCGTGAACGGACGCGCTCGCACCTATCGGTGTGATACGAAGACGCAGGCCAAGACGCTCTATGGGAGACTCAAGGCGGAGATTCGAGAGAAAAAGTTTTTCCCCGAACAATTTGCTCCCTCGAAAGACATCACGCTGCGAGCCTGGATCCGTCGGTATCTGGATGGGTGCTCAAACCGTGGGGTCGGAAACGAGGAGCGGTATGGGAGACGCTGGGGTTTGTTGCTTGGTGGTCGCCTCCTCCGAGAAATCACCACGGAAGAATTGCGCCGCTTGCAAACCACGATGCGAGCCCGTCGGCTGAAATTCGACGCGCTCAAGCGGCAGGGGAAAGAACCAAAGGGCCGGGGATGGAGTGATGCGACGATCAATCGACATTTTTCGTTTCTCCGCCATGTCCTCATGCTGGCCATGAAGGAAGGGTGGATCGATCGGAATCCGGTCAGCGGCGTGAAGTTCTTTCCTGAAGTGAATCGAACGCGTTTCCTAAACGATGAAGAGTTGCATCGCTTACAGAATGTCATGGCACCGGCGGACTGGAAGCTTGTCGCGTTTGCGATTGAGACCGGGCTCCGGCAGGGGGAGCAGTTTCCCCTTCGGTGGGATCAGGTGGATCTCGAGAATGGCGTCTTGACCATCCCGATGCCCAAAGGCGGCAAGACTCGCCATGTACCGCTCAGCGAAGGAGCGAAGCATCTCCTTCGGTCGTTGGACAGCTTTATGAGTTCCGCGTTCGTGTTTCCCGGCATCAGAGGTAAGGACCATCTGTTGGATGCTCGAGCGTTCGAGCGTCGTTCGTACGAGCCGGCCTTACGACGAGCGGGCATTCAAGGAGCCTGTTGGCACACGCTTCGACACACCGCTGCCAGTCGACGCGTCATGGCCGGCGTGGATTTGGTCACGGTCAAAGAGATCATGGGACACCAAGACATCGAGACAACCCTCCGTTACGCACACCTCGCCCCACATCACCTCAAAGACGGGATCAACCGAGGCAGCCTCTTCGGGTTTGGGATCAAAACCGGTTCTGGAACCTTAACCAAAACCTTAACCAAAGAAGAGGAGCCACTGGCGGGAAATGCACAACCTGTTGATTTAGTGGTGCGCCCGACAGGAGTTGAACCTGTAACCCCCAGATCCGTAGTCTGGTGCTCTATCCATTGAGCTACGGGCGCCTATTTTGATGAGAGTTCTGGGCTAAGAGTTATGAGTTCTGAGTTGCCAAGCGGTGTTCTAAACTCGGCACTCCGAAATCAAGACTCAAAACCGTATATGCAGGCTGCGGTTATACAGGGCAGCGGGCTTGCGGGTCAAGGGAGGTCGGGCACAGCAAGAGATTGAAAATGATTTTCCAGATGATGCTTTCTGCCGTAGGATGATGCGGAGTGACCGCTTCTTTATCCAAAGTATGAGAGGCATGCAACTGTTGAAAATCTTGCAGGTTGTGCGGAAAGATGATCTCCCTGTGCCGGTCACAACTGCGCATTCCCTTCCGGTCAGGTTGATCGTCCAATGGGTCGTCGGAATTGCGGCACTGTTTGGTTTGGGAACATGGCTGGTCTGGTGGGAAGCAACCGTTCAACGCTCCTTCGTGATGGAAGACATCCGGGGGGCCTGTCAACGTATCATGCCGGAAACCGCAGACCGTTGCGTCGATACCGTCGTCATTCAGCGGGGAGGGGGGAGATGATGAGAAGTACGGTTGTGGTCTGCGTGATACTGACCGCGGTCTTTGGGATGATAAACGGCGAGGCCCTTGCAGAGGAGGAGCCTTCCGACAACAGTCCACGCATGGAGTTCTCCCTTCGCTCCTGGATGTTTACAACGGGCGAAACCAAGTGGAGCCACAATGCATCTGGTCTTGATTCGCGGCTGGGCAATCCCACATCCAAACTGACCTATAAGGACAATGACACGCACATTATCGAATTAACAGGGCGGCTTAATTTTGCCGGGCGCTGGTATGCGCAGGGAGATATCGGATTTTCCGTCAAATTCGACCGTGGCATCGCGATCGATGACGATTTCAGTTCTGTCGGAGGCCAACATTTGTGGTCCAAGAGCCACAGCGATATCACCGGATCGGGAACTCAATATGTGAATCTCAATGTTGCCTATCGCGCGAAGGAATTCGGAGAGCATCGGGGCCATCTTGATCTGTTCGGCGGTGTCCAGTATTGGAGGACACAGTATGAGGCTACGGGAGTTCGTCAGATCGTCTGTACTTCATCCGGAATACCGGGTGTGACTTGTAATCCAGCGGGATCAAATCTTGTCGGTGTATTGGCCATTACGAATACAACTCATTGGATCACTCCGATTCAAGTTGGAGCCGACATAGAATATCGAATTATCAAGCCGCTCAGCGTGACCTTCAAAGGATCATTCAGCCCGGCAAGTGTCGTCTATAATGAGGATGTCCACCATCTGAGAAGCGATCTGCAGCAGGATCCGAGTTTCTCCATGTGGGGAGTCGGTGTCGGCGCGAATGGCGAAGCAGGACTGAAGATTATCCTTTCCCGACATTTCGCCCTCACAGGAGGGTATCGCGTTTGGTGGAACCGGACGTATGCCGGAACATGGGAAAATCACCCCGTCGGTGTTTCTTCCGATCAGGTCCCCCTCAAGGAATTCCAGACGATCCGACATGGCGCCTTGGTCGGACTCACCGGATCGTTCTAGCCGGGATCAATTCTAGCAGTCTGCTCCACTCTATCGTCTGCGTCCCGACGGCATCGTCTCGTCTTCGTACCGGGTGAAGAGCCGCCTGGCTTCCGGATGCCAGTGATTCGGATGCCCGTGTGGGATCCCGATCGTCCGGAAAAGCGGAGTGAGTTTGCCGTCAGGATGGAGATAGCCTGCGCGCAGAGGGACGGTGCGTTTCCCGTGTTTGATAAGTTGGCAGGGGGTCAAACGGATCGAAGTGAGCCAGTCGGCAATATCATGTGGATTCCCGATCGAGGCTGAGAGGAGCAGCAATCGGGCCTGGGACGGGCAGAAGATGATCGTCTCCTCCCAGACGACTCCGCGCTCTGGATCGGCGATATATTGCGATTCGTCCATTATCACGAGTCCCAAGGTATCCAATCGAAGGTCGATTTCGCCGCCTGCGGCATCATAGAGGAGATTTCGCAAGATCTCGGTCGTCATAATCAACAGGGGTGCTTGACTGTTGTCTCGTCGGTCTCCTGTCAGGATTCCCACGCGGTCGGGGCCGAAGATTCGAGAAAGTTCCGTGTACTTGGTGTTTGAGAGGGCTTTCAGCGGAGACGTGTAAATCACCGTCCGATTCTCTTCCATGGCCTGTCTTGCTGCTTCAACTGCGACGTAAGTCTTCCCGCTTCCGGTCGGTACGCTGACGATCACATCGCCAAGCTGTAGTTTTGCCAGCGCCTCTTCCTGCCAAGGGTCAGGAACGAAAGGTTGCGGGGAAGGAACTCCGATTCCTTCCAGCCATGCGTTGAGTGTGACGGCTGGCTCGTGGGTTTCCGGTTCATGGTGGCGCGACATCGTGCGCGGTGGCTGAGAGGCATATCTGGGACTCGATCCTGATGTCTTAGGCGGCCGGGGCGCACGAGCATTCCTTTCACCGATCAAGGCCATGAGGTCCGACTCGAAGCCCGTCCGGTTTTCCGCGAATTGGCGCAGTAAGAGTTCGATGAGGCGTCGTTTGCCAACGCGAAAATGCCGGTGGATTCTGCCGCGCGCCAGGCGATGCAACAAGGCCATCGGCTGTTGAACGAGTAGTTGCGCGAGTTCTTCAGTGGTCATGGGAGTTCCTCCAGGACGCCCCGACGGAGTACAGCGATAGCTTGAGCTGCGCAGTCTGCCAGACCCGGGTGTGTACCCTTGAGGGTATGGAGTTGCGAGAGAAATTCCAATGTGCGGGCAAGAAGCCGATAGATGTCTCCCTCTGCCATCGTGGTTTTTTTGCAAAGGCCGATCCAGGTCAAGTTTGGATCGCTGATCCATTGTTCGGTCACAGCGGCGATGTCGGCTCGTAAGAGTGGAGGCTCCTCATATGGAGTGAGCGACTCCGCCAGCTTGCGAAGCTGGCCGAGCAGCGAGCCTAAGCCCGCGCTGATGCGCGGGAATGCCCCCGGCCGGTCGTCGTCGTGCGCGATACTCGACATGACGGCGGCAAGAAGCGCGGGCGATGCCCCCGTGAAGGCTTCGGCGCGAATCAATTCGGTGATCAAGAGTGAATGGTCGATCCGGATCAGTCTGGCCCACTCTCCGGTTTCGGTGAGATGTGCAGTCGGTGAGAGGTACCCGAAGTGCTGCAATGCGTCCACTTTCTCCTGAAACCGATGCCATAGGCTTGTCCGCAGGGCTTGGATCGATTTCATGTGACGGTGTTGTTCCTGTCTGAGTTTGGAGGCGAGAGCATGATCCTTCTGGCAGGCCGGTCGTGAGGGGCAGCTTGGGCAAGAGAAGTCCCCTAACGTCTGGACGATGGAATCCGGAATCGGTTCCTGATCTTTCGGAACAATAATGGGAAGCACAGGCAGGCGCGGTGGCAATTCCTCTAATTCTCTCAAGAGCGATTCAATGCTTTCTGCCGTGCTCCATGGATAAACGGGGGCTTCGACGCAATCGAGGACGCGATCGAATACCTCAGTGACGATTGCGGCAGGGCATTCCGTAATGGCGCCTCCAGCGCGTAGCAATGTGATCATCGGGCTTTTTTGTCCCTTGCTGCGGTATTGGCGCAACACGACACCACGGGTCTTTGCCAGACCTGCGACCCGTCCTGGTGTGAGAAAGTGGAAGCGCTCGGCGACTTCTGGCGGTTCGTGCCTCCTCACGGGAGCTCGATGGGTACGTTGACGGCGAACTTGATCGAACAGTTGCCACTGGGTAATCCAGTCTGTACACACACGTGGGCCGTACGGCTCCATCTGGACATGGAGATCGTCGAGCTTACGTTCGAGCACTTCGGCCCGCTGGTTGAGCTGAAACTGGGCAAAGCTCTTCGCCAGGATCGATTGGATCTGGTCGAGCGGGTGGGCCTTGAGGAGATTGAGCACCATCGGATAGGTGATGACGAATTGGCTGTTGATGGCTTCCGGGTGGCCGGTCAATCCTTTGGTGAGCACTCCGAGTTCGATATACGGAGAGGGCGTGACAATGGCGAAGCCGACGAAGTCTTTGCCGCGCCGGCCGGCTCTGCCTGCAATCTGCTGGATTTCTCCGATGGTGAGATCGGTAAAGTCGCGTGCTTTTCTAATGCTGGATTGTGTGATCACCACCGTTCGTGCCGGAAAATCCACACCGGCTGCCAGGGTGGTGGTGGCAAATACGGCGTCTAGGCACCCGTTCCGCATCAACTCTTCGACGGCTATTTTCCAGGACGGCAGGTGTCCTGCGTGGTGCGCAGCGACTCCGATCCGCTGGACGGTCGGAATGAGAGGATGTTCCGCAATGCTGGGGTATTGCGTGATGACTTGCTCGAGTACCTTCGCGATGGCTTCTTGCCGCGCCGGAGGAAGTACTGAATGACTGTGGTCAAAGGAATCCATAGCCTCGTCGCACGCACGACGCGACGTAAGGAATACGATCGCCGGTGTCAGATTCCGCTGTCGTAGTGCATTGATGAGGTCAACCGGATGAATCGAGGGAGGCATGCAATTTCATTCCCTTTGAAATCACAACGATACCGGATTCCGTGACCTTGAACCGTCGGCTGTCGGCATCACGGTCGTATCCGATTTCCGTTCTTGGCGGTATGACGACGTCTTTATCGATAATCGCACGCTTGATCCGGCTGTGTTCACCGATGACGACGTTTTCCATGATGACGGACTCGCGGACATCGGCATGGTCTTGGACTCGAACGTCCGGAGAGAGCACCGAATTCTGCACGCGACCGCCCGAGATGATGCACCCGCCGCAGACGATGGAGTCCAGCGCCACTCCCATTCGGCCACCTTGGTAATCCTGGGCGAAGACAAACTTGGCAGGAGGATATTGGCCTTGATAGGTCCGAATGGGCCATTGCTGGTCGTACAGGTTGAAGAGGGGGTCGACGGCGACCAAATCCAGGTTGGCTTCCCAATAAGCGTCGAGGGTGCCGATGTCGCGCCAATACTTGACGGCTTTTTTATTGGCATCTTGGAACTTGAAGGCAAAGACGCGCTTACTGCGAATCATGCGCGGAATGATGTTCCTCCCGAAATCATGCGCGGTTTCTTCGCGGGAATCGGCGAGGAGCTCTTCCCGCATGCTGTCGGTGCGGAACAAGTAGATGCCCATCGAGGCAAATGCCTTGTCGGGATCTCTCGGGATCGAAGTGGGGTTGCTGGGTTTTTCGTTGAATTCCGTCACGCGAAAATCCTGGTCGACGCTCATCACGCCAAACCGGGTTGCTTCTTCGATGGGGATGTCGATGGCTCCCACGACTACATCGGCCTGCTTCGCGATAAGCCAGTGAAACATCTCCATGTAATCCATCTTATAGATATGGTCGCCTGCCAGAACCAGCACATATTCCGGCTGCTCCGTATCCAGAAGAAACAGGTTTTGATAGACGGCGTCAGCCGTTCCGCGGTACCACTCTTCGCTGATCCGTTGTTGAGGCGGGATCGACGCAATGTATTCGCCGAGTTCGGTGTTGAGCACATTCCACCCTGCTCGGATATGGCGGTCGAGAGAGTGGGATTTGTATTGAATCAGGACGGCGACTTTGCGTAAACCTGAGTTCAGGCAGTTACTGAGTGTGAAGTCGATGATTCGGTATTTCCCGCCGAAGGGGACCGCCGGCTTGGCCCGATGCTCAGTCAGTGGATGAAGACGTTCGCCCCGCCCTCCGGCGAGCAACATCGTAAAGATGTTCGGCATGGGCGGGATTCTAACAGGACCACGTGGAAATAGGAAGGAACTGTATTCGTTGACAACCAGGATGGGACGGACAATACTACGGTCGATTTCTAGGATCCCGATATTGAAAGACTTCAGTATAAAGGAGTAAGTATGAAAGAAGATGTACTCGTGTCATCGCTGACCAGGACGAGCCGTACCTCAAAGAAGAAGCCAGCATTGAATAACCAGGAAGGCATCTTATGGCGCCTTGAGCATTTGGAAGCGCAGATGCAGAAGCTGTCGGAGCTGGTCCGTGATCACGCGGAGGATGTCGACCGGCTGGTTCGGATCGTGGCAGAAGATCGTAATGCTATTCGTCAGCAGCTGTTGAGAAAACATCGTGAGCGGGTGAGCCTCCGCAAGCACCAGCGTGCATCGCATTCGAAGTCTCTATAACGTTGCTGTCGGATTTTACAGCCGGCAGACGCTCTTCCCCAAACTCTTGACTGATCCTCTTCATCCCGTTTGCTGCTCCGGTCTCCTCGCTGGCTGTACAGGCCCGCAGGCAATGGCCGAACGCTTAAGGAGCTTCTTTCCAAGTGGTGGGGGACCCTGTATAATGCAACGGTTTTGCGCGGGGTATGAGGTGACTCCAGTCAGCGCCTCTTTC
>NZ_CDLUDY010000271.1:0-14915 GCF_975968855.1 Petrachloros mirabilis | reverse complement strand
GTGAAACGGTCCCGGCGACTTGTTCTCTGCCCCAGCCGTTTCTTGCTTGCTCGCATAAAGCTTTGCCTAAACTCTAGATTCGCCCTCATCTGCCCCTTCAGCAGCCTCGAGATTGCTTCCAGACAGCGCGGCATAATGCCGAGCCCATGTCAAGTACAGGTATCCACTGTCTCGCATCACATCGGCTCCCGTCAGAACCTTGTCAGCCAATTCGGCATTGTTTCCGCTCGCCTTGATTTCCGCTGCGCAAAACTCCAAGGCACGAGAGAACGTGGTGATGAATGCGGCCATCCTCATGATTAACGGCCTGACGTCAGGTCCGTGGTCCTCCAGATCCTGTAAACCCGCCACGGCCTCTCCGCTAACGGCGTCACTCGCTTTGGATGGTTGAGGATACAGTTGCTCGAGTCGTTTGATTAGGGGTAGGGCTTGGGGTGTGCTGACGTGTGTCGTTTCGCTGGCTGGATGGTCCCACGTGAGTGTCCGGATGCCGGCCTCCGTCAGTACACTTCGGATGGTTTCGATTATCGCTTCCAGCGTTACCTCAGTCCAGGGCCGCAAGTCTAAGACCCGTTCCTGCGGGTTCCGAGGCGGAGGGCTGTCGTGCACTAGCACCCAACACCTGTCAAAAACCCTTGTGCGCAGGGTTTCCGGTATGTTGAGCGAAGCTAGGCGGGATGTGCAGAGTGCCGTGACCAGCAGGGCGAACTGAAGATCGGGCATGCCGGGACGATCTATATCGAGCGTTTGTATCATCTGTTGCGTCTCACGTGAGGTAGTGGAGCGGCCTCCAGCGGTCACGGCGCGTCGGTAAAAAAATTGTTTCGCTCAGAGATCGGTATAAATGTCGAAAAAGGCGTCGACGCTATCCTGTAACTGCGCCTTGATTTCTTCCGGCGTACCGTTGATGACATGCAACGCCATGTTTCCTTTTGATCCGTCCGGCAGCGTGACGGGGACGTGAGGATGGAGCAATTCTGGGGCTGTACCCCTATCCAGCCGCATGCCATAGCCCAGCGTATATTGGGGGGGCACATGCGAGGGAACTAATTTCAAGTGCGCCATGATTCTTATCCTCCCATCACTATTCGTTTCAGACGTGTAACACAGAGTTCTTCTTGTAGTCCTCCAGGGCAGCTTTGATCGCATCCTCGGCCAGGACCGAGCAGTGGATTTTAACGGGCGGGAGATCAAGCTCCTGCACGATGTCCGTATTCTTGATTGTGCTCGCTTCCTGGATCGTCTTTCCTTTAAGCCATTCTGTAGAGAGGCTGGAGCTGGCGATTGCAGAGCCGCAGCCGAAGGTTTTAAATTTAGCATCCACGATCTTGTCGTCCTGCACCTTGATCTGCAGCTTCATGACGTCGCCGCACTCGGGCGCTCCAACTATGCCCGTGCCCAAGCCTGGTTCATCCTTCTTGAAGCTCCCCATGTTTCGGGGGTTATTGAAATGGTCCACTACTTTTTCGCTGTATGCCATGTGCTGACCCTCCTCCACGTTAAGCGGTTGATAATAAGGGAGCCGCCGATTGAACCCGCTTTCAAATCCCGGGCGGTGATCAGGTAATGAAGTCCCGTAGCCGAAACGCTCAGCCACCGCTTCCTGCTCCTGGCCGTTCTCATTCGGCACTGTCGAATCGTGCCGCCCTTATGTCTTTGTGCTCACAGCCGCCGGCTTCGGGAGGAACTCCTTATAGCCGTACCGCTCGGCCAAGTACTCCTTGCCCTCATCGCTGACAAACTCCGTAAATTTGTAACGATCCAATTCGACGGTCTTCGCGTCTTCCATGACCTTGTCGGTCGGGATCGCATACTCGATATTGCAGGACGTATAGGCCTGAATATAGGTTGGGCCGACCTCGCGGGCGATCAGCACCGCCTTCTTGATGACGCTTTCGACACGGCGAGGATTATTCGGGACCACCGTTGCAACATAGGCGCAGCCTGCGAGTTTGGCCATGGCCACCATATCCATCTTTTCGAACTTCTTTCCAAGCGGGGCCATCTTGAGCACCGCTCCTCTGGTCGTCATCCCGCTCTCTTGTCCTCCCGTGTTGCCGTAGACCTCATTGTCCAGCATGATCGTCGTGAAACGCTCCTTCCGGAACCAAGAATGGAGCACCTGCTGGAAGCCGATGTCTGCGGTCCCGCCGTCGCCTGCCATCACCACGACATCCTTGGGCTGATCCCCGAATCGGATGCGCAACCCGCGCGACAATCCGCTGGCCACACCGTTCTGGTCGCCGTAGTTGCCGTAGACGAAAGGAATCGCCGCCTGTGAAATCGCCAACCGGCCGCAGCCAGCAGTTCCAACCGTAATCGTGTCTTCGGGATTTGGGAACGCAACGATGGCCAACCGGATGAACAAGGTCATGGCACAGCCAGCACACATCGGATGCTCCTCGAGGATTTCTTTAAAGCTTCCCATTTGTGACACGGTGGTTTTTTTCCCGAAGGGGCCTTGCTCCACCATATCCCGATATTCTTTCGGCATGAACGTGTCGAGTCCTGGGGTGAACTTCACATAATTGAGACTCATCTAAGACCTCTCCCTCTGTTATCCGCGGTTGCGGGGATGGTTGCGGGGATGATAGTTACGCCTCTTGCACAGCCAACTGCTTCGCCGCGTCCTTCTTTTTCTTGGCCTTTGCTGCAAGGTCAGCTAGGAGCGCTTTCGCGGGCTCGCTGATGTATTCCTTAAACGCAAACCGTTCGCTCGGCTTTTCTGAATCCCGCATTTCCTGTAACCCTTCCATGCTGTTCTTGCCAATTTCCAGAATGCAGGGCGTATACAGCTGAAGATAGGTCGGCCCGATTTCCCGAGCGATCAAGACGGCATTGCGGACAACCTTCTCGACGAGCGAAGGCTTGCTCACCGTGCAGTTCACGATGTAGTGACAGCCAGATTCCCGTGCGATCTCCGGGAGGCGTACTTTGTCGAAGAGTTTCCCGACCGGGGCCATTTTGGCCACGAACCCCTTCTGCATGAGGCCGCTTTCCTGTCCACCGGTATTGGCGTACAGCTCGTTGTCGAAGCAAATGGTGGTGAACTTTTCCTGTCGGAACCACGCCTGGAGCGTCATGTCCAAGCCAATGTCCACCGTCGCGCCATCTCCCGCCAACACGACTACATCCTTGGTGCGGTTCGGGAAGCGCACACTGAGCGCCCGCTTGAGCCCGGAAGCGATGGCATTCTGGTTGCCGAAGAGGGAGTGAATGTTGTGGACGGCCACCATCGGAAACACCAGACTCGTGCATCCGGTCGAGCCGACCATGACGGTGTCTTCAGGATTGGGAAGCGAGGCCAAAATATAGCGAAACGCCATCGACTCGGGACATCCGGCGCAGAGCGAGTGTTGCTCAATGAGCTCCTTGGAGGTCCCAATATCTTTCCAGCCCCGCTCTTCCTTGCCATAGGTGGCGTTTCGGACAAGATCCTGATAATCCGACGGCATAATGTCATAAAGATCTGGCGAAATAGTGATGCGCTCTGTGCTCATATTCATCTCCTCTCAGCCATGTTGAGCTTTAATCTGTTCCATATCCGGGTCATCCAGGCGTTCTGCGTTCGGTTCACGTTTAACTTCCACGTCCAGCCAGCGTCGCAGATCGCATGCCAATCGCTCCTGACACGCATACTACAAAGACACTGAGCAAGAGTTTCGGAGCCATGTGACGAAAACAGTATGTGTCTCCCCCGAAGTCAAGCCAAAACGACGTTAAGCGCTGAATGAACTGCCGCACCCGCAGGTCGTCTTCGCTTGAGGATTCTTAATCGCAAAGCCAGAGCCTTGCAGACTGTCCGTATAATCGACTTCACAGCCGTTCAGCAGCGGGGCGCTTTGCGAATCCATGATCACTTTCACATCACCTTTTTCGATAACCGTATCGTCTTCGCTCATCTTGGATTCGAACGACATGCCGTACTGGTAGCCATGGCAGCCGCCGCCTTTCACGTACACGCGCAGACCAATCGTATCCTTCTCCTCTTCCTGCATGAGTTCATGAATTTTCTCTTCTGCTGCCTTCGTCATGGTTATCATGAGCTCTCCGTATTTATTGAGTTACTGAAGCACGCTAGATGTCTCAACCGACTCTTGTGTCGAGGCACCTCTGCCAGCCAGAAGCAGCAGTCGCCTCCGGTTATCGAAAGGTATTGTAGGCCTACGGAAATAAACCCTGGCGTAGTAGCGGCGGAGACCGGGGAATCAGTCGCGCAGGGGGAAAGAAGAAGCGCGAGAGATAGGACAGTCAACGGAGCTTCACACCTGACAACATCACCCTGGGCGCATTGGGCATGGAAGTCAAGCAGTATAATACGACCCCGAATAGCTCAACGATGCGCGCATGTCGGAAACCGGATATAGCCACCATTGGTGATTCCGTTATTCATGTCATGTCTGTCGGGCTGCTGTTGACGATTCCACCTTTCTCTCTGTCTTTGGCAGCATGAGTTTGTAGTCTCCGTGACCCCGTGATGTGAGATCTAACCGTCCAGTCCGGGTCAACTTATCGACTTCGATAAACACCTGGTTCCATGTCAGATCAGGACAGCGCTCAACTAAATCATCCATTTGACACCCAGGAGAACGTCGTACTGCTTCAAGAATTTGACTCTGAACACTTTTCTGCACCACCATACGCTTCCTTCCTAATGTTGTTTGGACATCGCCACTCTTGAACGTCTCTGGGCCTAACATCCCGTTTGCCCTTTGCACTCCGAAAGGCATTGCGTGCCTTACGATCTCTTTTTCCCATGTGAGACCCGAGGAGATCCAGGCACACGAGCGCGGCTCTTTAGTGGTTGATAGTGCTTCCTTCGATTGGCTTCGATCACGGGGTCGCTGGCTTCACCACAGAGGAGACAACGCCACCCTGTTACCGCAGCATCACCATTCCAAAGCTCTTTCATCCAGATGGTAATCATGACACCCTGGCAACGTAGGCACTGCATCGAGTCCTCCTGTCGTCAGAACCTCCAAGAGTTGTTTGCGTCCGTTCCATCAGCATGATGGGATCGGGGTCCCCTCTCTCAAACCACCGGTTGGTCTCATTCCAAAGCAAGGATGGCGCCACAAAAACCATGTGTTCCTGTGGCGCACGGACGATGGCCTCAGTGAAAACTATCTACCGGATCTCTTTCTTTTCCTCGGGAAGCGACGCCCAGATTGCCACGGCCCACACGAAGAACATCAATCCAAGCAGGCTATAAATCTGATACATCTGAATCACCTCTCTTTCTCGGACTCTTCGGATTTGCTTTTTCGTCTCCGCTGATTGCGTCCTCAGAATTGTGGTGCAAGCGGGATTAATGTCCTCGTCGTCTCCTCATCCTTGCAGTTTTCTTCGGCTAACAGGCGCTGGCCATAAGTGGCCCCATCGGGAATTCTGGCTAAACAGGCCTTCAACGTATCCTCTGCCGAACCAGATGCCAGGAGCCTAAGCGCTTCAGTCGGAGCAAGCATCATGGGTCTTTCCACGGACTGATCGGCGGCGTGAAGCGGCAGGATCGGTAAAGATGCAAAGAGCACTGCCAACGAAACCAGGACCGGCCATTTTATGATTGGAAGGATTCTCATCGTCGATACCCCCATAGTTAGGTTGGGCCCAGGGTTGGCGCTTCAAGGCAGGCCCACTCAGTGAAGCGCGAGCAAAGACTCATGCAAATCAGCCTCATGGTTGTCATCTCAGCAGAAATCGTCTCTAAGCCGGATGCTCTAAAGCGGGCACGAGAGCCATGAATGTCGAGAAATCCGGCGGTCACATATTCAGAACGATTGAGTCACTGAGTCACGTTGCTCGGCTGAGCAACCGGACCGTGGAATCAGGCGCGCCAGGAAAGCGAAGTAGCGCGAGAGATGGGACAGTCAGCGTGGCCCACTGGTATGAACGATTACACCGTACAGGCTGAAAGTAGAGGAGTCAATGTGGCGGAGAGGCGTATTGTTACTAACTCGACGTTTCTATGCGCGTATTTATTTTTCTGCAGCTATCGTTTCTCGGACATGGTTGCATAGCACCAATGAGGGGATTCGTGAAATGAGGGAATTCGTGAATTGTTCAACGCTCAAACCTGGGGAGCTTGCTCTTAGAGTTGGCGACACAGCGTGAAAAGAAAAATCAAGACCAACAGAATGACAGGGGGAGTGGACAACGCAAGCTTCAGCTGTTAGCGTGTCTGCAGCAGTAGAGATGTGAACCACAATGTAACCCCTCTTTCGCGCATTCAATTCTCCAGCCTATTGCGCGTTGAGTCTTCAGTCGTTTCCTGAACAGTAGTAATCAGCCCTCGGTAGGCCTCCAACGGCCTTCGTAGGATTGATTGTGTCTCACAAAGTACCTTCCGCGTGGAGTGTCTATGATTCCAACGGGACGGCGCTCTGTAAGCATTCCACCGTCGGGTCGAAGAGGAGGGTTCCGATCCAAATGCGCTAGTGCGGAAGGGGTGTGCCTTGAGGGCTGAAGCAGAACCTAGAGAGGGAATTCTAGAGCACGAGCGACTGGTTCGCGACGGCACATGTAACGATCAAACATTCAAAGGGGGTGAATATACATGGCATGGGGAATCATCATGACAGTAATTACGCTGGCCGGCATGCTTGCGCTTGTGATCTCTTCGCTCAACGAGAAGGAAGTATGTCCTTCCGTGAAGGAAACGGATCCAGTTCTTTCAGCCAAGATTGCGCGCCGACTGATGGCGTAACGGCAGAGGCTAAATGGCACCAGCAGCAAGTGGTCACAATCTAGGATGGAAATCCGGATGCCAGGAGGCGCGGGTGGCCATTCGATATGCGGGGACGGGTGAACCGTGGTTCTCCTTCTTCACCAAGAGGTAATACTCAAGAGGTAATACATGGGTATCTTCACCATCGGAGTTGTCACCCTCGTCCTCCTTATTTGGACGTTGGTGTGGAGTTTAGGAATGGAATCGAAGGCGGAAAAGCGGCGTCAGGACCTGGCCAGCTAGCCCAGCGTGGTGTGAGGAGCGATTCAGAAGTCGAGGCGCCAGGCCGCTTCGGGATTTCTGTGCCTCGCGGAGCAGTCTGGTTAATTAAGTGCAGAGTTCACGTCCTAGATCGTTCTGCAACGCAGCCGCAGTGGAAGCGGTAGACATCTTGCTCTCATGGAGGACATTGCATGGAGCAAATCATGAACGAGTGGAAATCAGGATTCTTTACCGGGGGCACGGCGTGTGGCGGGAGAGTTCTTGTTGTAGACGACGAGCCGGACATTCGCAAAGTGGTTTGCCTTTCCCTCCGGAAAGCAGGGTACGAAGTGTTGGAGGCCGAGAGCGTCGAGCAAGCGATCCGGACAATTAATGGGGGTGAGAACCCTCTCGTACTTGATGTGGTCATCTGCGACATCCGCATGCCAAAGATCAACGGGATTGAAGCAATCGCCTATTTTCGTTCCTCTTACCCACACGTGCCGCTGGTCGTTCTGACGAGATTCCCGGACCTGGAAATGGCGATATCACTATTCCGCCAAGGCGTGGTCGATTACTTAGTCAAACCGGTCGGGTCCGAGCAGCTCAGAACCACGGTCCTCCGGGCGATGCAACAACGGGAGATGGCCCCTTTATGACGAATGAACTTCACACGATTAAGCCAGCGCAAGCTGATGGGAATACGGCGAGCACCAACCCGGTTCCGATGATTAACCTTGCTGTTATAGGGGCTGGGAGTAGAGGGACAGCGGTCCTTGAACTGTTGCATCGAATCCCGTCCATCAACATCGTTGGGATTATCGACCGCGATCCGTTGGCGCCGGGGCTTCAACGCGCTCGCGAGCTGCGTATCCCTATCAGCGAGAATCTCACCATGCTGATTGCACATCGCGAAGTAAACCTGATTGTAGATGTGACCGGAGATCCGGAAATGGGACGCTATCTCGCCACCCATAAGGGATCAACAGCAGAAATCGTCAGTGCCACGGTGTTCCGTCTATTCTGGACACTGGCCCAGCACGAAACCCGCCTACCACAGGATCAGCATCCTGTAGACAAACTAACCGACATCGCTTTATTCGCTGCCGCTAGGATTGCTCACGACATCAACAATCCGCTTCAGCTGATCCTGGGACTAGCCGAACACCTCCTCAATGAGCAAGATCACAATGTAGTCCGTGAGCACACCAAGGGTATCATTGAGGCGGTCAAGCGAACCAGTGCGATGTGCTGCGATCTTACTCGCAATGCCCGCCGGTCCTCCGTGCCAACTGATTCAGTTGTCTGTCTCAACAGCCAACTTGATGAAAGTTTGAAGATTGCCCGCTATGCAGCGGGTTTCCAAGATATTACCGTAATAAAACAGTACACCCACGGCGCCATGGTCCAGGGTAATCCAGAGGAAGTGCTGCACGTATTCGTTAATCTCATCGTAAACGGTGTGCATTCCATGGATCACAGTGGGGGGACGCTCACCCTGACAACTTCCAAGTCCGGTACCGAGACCGCCGTCCGTATTACTGATACCGGGTGCGGCATCGATCCAGAGACGGCAGGCCGGATGTTTGAACCGTTTTTCACCACCAAGAAGGTTGGGAAAGGGGCAGGACTTGGGCTCTGCAACGTGCAAACCACCGTCGGGAAGATGCGCGGGATCATTGCTGTCGAGAGCAAAACCGGTCACGGAACGACATTTACGCTTACCTTTCCTGCGAACGCCCTAGCGGAAACAAACTTGGCGACATGAGTTCATGACCTGGCGTCGAGAACGTACCAGAGCGGTGCGGCTTACAAGCTCGTGAACGCACACGAGACTAGTAAAAGCTGGGATCGCTCTGACCAAGAATGTGAAGTGGCACGAGGGCCGTTGAATCGACTTGGGGAGCTGCTTAGCTCACAAACAGGTGGGTATCCGTGACGATTGTTCTTCGTCTCTTCTTATTGAGAAGGAATGCACACCATGACCACCACGAAAAATGATTGGTATCTCGCCGGGATCGTATTAGCCATCGGGATCGTGTTGATTGGTGCTTATGCCTTGCTACTCTGGTATGTGCTGGGTGGTTGATGATCGTATAGACTATTATCCCTAATTCAGAAATCTTGACGCTTCTCCCGACCAAAAGACTTTTGGCTGCAGACTTTAGCACCTGCACCTGCTACCAGGACAGGACAAACCAAATTCTCTGCATCAGCACCAAACTTAGAACTTTCAGGTTGTGCACCTGTTGGCTGGGCGAGTGCATCAAGAATTTGCATTTGTATCCAACTGCCTAACTCTGCCTAATTCCCAACGACGCGTTGTCAGTGTAGCGTGGGGACGTTTTCAAACCAAGGAGGAGGGAGGCACATGAAGGCACACAGATTGATGTCGATCAAGCAACTGGCCGAGCTGCTCGGCTTCAAGCACGGACACGATTCGGCGTGCCGTCCGCAGCGGTCTCACTCCCTCAACGCGAGAAGGGACGGCCTACCGCTTTGACTGGCCGAAAGTCCGCCAGGCGATGGAGCAATGGGCGAATGAGACGCGGACCCGGCGAAGCATGCCGGCGAGTGCGCCGGGCGGCAGAGGCCGGCCGCGCGCCGCCCCATCGCCCCCGGCTGGTAACACGGGGGCTTTCACCACACCTCTTACAGGAGGTCTATCCGTTCGATGAGTTCCCCGTTCTCACTCACCCTTGATTGGCCGTCGTTCACTCTCCCGAACGGAAGCGTGAAGAAGACCATGGAAGTTCTCGAAGGCGAATGG
This sequence comes from Petrachloros mirabilis, assembly GCF_975968855.1. Lineage (NCBI taxonomy): Bacteria > Bacillati > Cyanobacteriota > Cyanophyceae > Synechococcales > Petrachlorosaceae > Petrachloros > Petrachloros mirabilis. The sequence continues at coordinate 5,220 of NZ_CDLUDY010000271.1, read as the reverse complement.
ATCAGGGACAAGGATGTCAGCAATCATTTCTGAGCACGTGGTGTCGCGGAACTTCATTCGGTCTCAATGACCTTGCGCCCTTCTCACTGACGCACGTGAGGCCAAGGAGTAGATCTCCGCTCTCCCCATGAAGGAAGCGTTGAGCGGCTTCCCTTCCAACCGCTGAATACATCCCGCTGAAGGCGTTGTGACCACTCATCGATTTCTGTTCGGCATGTGCTCCCTACGTCACCATCACGTGCACGTGCGCATGGTGGCCGGATCCGGTTTCTAACATACGTGTATTGTTGAGCTATTCCGGGTTGTATTACATTGCTTGACTTCTATGCCCAATGCGCCCATGGTGATGCTGTCAGGTGTGAAGCTCCGATGACTGTTCTATCTCTCGCGCTTCCTACTATTCTCCCAGCGTGACCGATTCCCCAGTCTCCGCCGCTCTTGCGCCAGCGGTTCTCTGGCTTGCTGCCGTTCCGGTCTCATGGCCTGCTCATGGAGGTGGCCAAGACTCCGGTCATGCTGCAGGGGGCTGTGCTATTCATGCGCGCATTCCACAGAAAAGGAAGGTCTCCGGCGTGAAGTCCGTGAAGAACGATCTCACGGTGAAAGAGGAGGCCTAAAAGCATTCACTCGCAAGACAGATCAGCTCTCCGTCCGTCGATATTCGTCACAGTGATGTCGACGGACGACGGAGCAGCGTACGCACTCACTCAACCGTGAACCATTCGGGAGCATGAGCAGGTGTATGATCGTCAAGAAAACCGGTTCAAATCACGTCACGCCAAGTATGTCGGCCGGCAAACCCAAGGTCGGTCCAAACGCCGAACGGATCGGTCCCGCTATCCAGATCTCGAGGGTTGATTGGACTCACGAGCGCGTTGCGCGACGCACCTACGAACTGTATGAGCAACGGGGACAGCAGGACGGCCGGGCCATTGTTGTCTCCTGCATCGGTAAAGGGATTAAGATCGAGCTCCGAAAGTTCAATCTGAAACGTGGGGGTCTGTTATGCGATACGACCGTCTGATCTAATCATGTACGCACCCTTGAAACCCTTGACGATCCTGCATGTGGCGACGATTAACAAGCCGATTACGTCGCAGATGGGTTATGGTCCCATCGAAACGGTTATTTACAATATTGATAAGGGTCTCCATGCCCTTGGGCACCGGTCAATTGTGGCCTGTTCTTCAGATTCCTCGGTGACAGGCGAAAAGTACACCACCGTTTCAAAGACCCTCGGCGACTATTGGCGCGCAAATACTCCGGAGGGGCGAGCACATACGGACCTGCATCTCTCACGGGCCTTGGCGCGGGCGGACCGCGGCGACATCGACATCGTGCACATGCACGAATGGTTTGAGCGTGTGTATGCCGGCAGCTTCAATCCGTGCGCGCCCATCGTGACGACGCTACATGTCCCTGGTCAGCACAGCGGATTTAAGGAATATCATGAACGGTATCCTAATACGTCGCATCGCCCGCACCTTCATTGCATCGCCATTAGCGACTATCAGAAGCTTCAGTATGATGATGTGATACAGGTTGTAAAAACCGTTCCACATGGAATTGATGTGGACGACTATCTGTTCAAACAAGAGTCGAATAGGGGAAGCTATCTATTCAGCATTGGACGGATCACCAACGTGAAGGGGCAGGATATTGCCATCGACGTGGCAAACCGTGCGGGGGCGCAGCTAATCCTCGCAGGCTGTATTCAGGATAAGCAAGAGGACCGAGCGTTCTTCGCTCGACTGAAGAAATCGATCAATCTGATCGTCGATGTCAGCCGATATCCTGTGAATGCCGATTACTATGAGGCGGTGATGAAGCCGATCCTGTCCTCGAAGAAACAGATTATCTACGTCGGTGAGCTTGGGAGCGCAGCGAAGAAACACTGGTATCGGCACGCACAGGCCACATTGTTTCCGATTCAGTGGGGGGAGCCTTTTGGGATGGTGTTGATCGAGTCGATGGCTTCCGGCACTCCCATCCTGGCATTCGGAGAAGGTGCGGTTCCCGAGATCGTGAAACATGGGGAGACCGGATTTGTGGTAGGCTCGGTTGATGCGATGGTGAAGGCGGTTAGTTGTCTCGATCAGATTGATCGCCGGAGTTGCTGGAGACATGTGAAGACACACTTTTCGATTCGGCGAATGGCGGAAGGATACGCAGCCGTCTATGCTCGGCTTGCCGGCGTGTCCGCGCTGAGCCAAGCAGAAGTCGCGTAGCGACTGCAGCGGCAATGAAGTCACCTCACCCCCTGGCCTAATCCAGGAAGGCAGATATGCCCAGAGACATTCCAGTAAGTAACGGAAATCTCCTCGTCAACTTCGACTTTGACTATCGGATTCGGGACATTTATTTCCCCTGGATTGGCCAGGAAAACCAGACTCGTGGACAGGAGTTTCGATTCGGCATTTGGGTCGATGGTTGTTTCTCCTGGATGGGCCCAGAGTGGGAAAAGGATCTTCGGTACCGTGATGACAGCCTCGTTACGCAAGTGCTGTTGACGAACAAGATGTTGGGCCTGACGGTACGCTGCCAGGATGCCGTGGATTTCCAGCTGAACGTGTATGTCAAAGAGATCGAAGTCACTGACATGACGAACTGTCGGCGAGATGTCCGCATCTTTTTCTGCCATGACTTTCATCTGCTCGGATACGATATCAGTGATACGGCCTACTTCGACCCCCGGACCAAGTCCATCATCCATTACAAGATCAACCGGTACTTTCTTGCGAATTGTGGCACCGCGAAACAGCAAGCTGCCGATTATTTCACGTGCGGCATGAAGGACGCGCCAGGGAGGGAACCGTCTTGGAAAGATGCGGAAGACGGCGATCTCATCAGGAGTCCGATTGCATGGGGGTTTACACAGTCCACCATTGGTGTGCAGTTGGTACTGCCTTCAGGAGGTACAGGCAGGGCTTTTTACTGGATTGCCGCAGGTACCCGCTATGACGAGGTGGCAGATCTTAATAGACGCGTGGTCGAACAGACGCCAGCAGTCCTGATCGAGCGCACGTCAAACTACTGGCGGGCTTGGGTTCAGAAAGAAGCTCGATCGTTTGGAAACTTGCCGTCGTCCGTGACAAATATCTTCAACCGCAGTCTGCTCATCTTGCGATCGCAAATCGACAACCGCGGGGCGATAATCGCTGCCAATGATTCGGATATCGTGCGATTCGGCGGGGACACCTACTCCTACATGTGGGGCCGCGACGGGGCGTTCGTTGCGGCGGCGTTGGAAAAGGCCGGCTATCCCGAGCTGTGCCGACGATTCTTCGATTTCTGTAGCCGATCCCTTGCGGAAGGCGGCTATCTCTTTCAGCACTATAGTCCGGACGGCTCCTTGGCGAGCAACTGGCATGCGTGGGTACTGGATGAGAAAGAGGTCTTGCCCATTCAGGAAGACTCGACAGCGTTGCTCCTCTGGGCACTCTGGATTCACTACGAATGTTCGAAGGACATCGAGTTCATCCGATCGTTGTACGAGAAGCTCATTCTCAAATGCGCTGATTTTCTGGTGGCGTATCGGGATGCGGAGACATTGTTGCCGATTCCTTCGTACGACCTGTGGGAAGAACGGTACGGTGTGCATGCTTACACGATCGCAACAGTCATTGCCGGTCTCCGTGGTGCGGCAAATTTTGCGCAAGTGTTTCAAGATTCAACCCGTGCTGAAGCGTATCGTGCCGTCGCTGACCGGATGGCCGAGGGTATTGCGGCACATCTGTATCATTCCGGGAAGCGAAGATATGCTCGATCCGGTTATCGAACGACTAACGGCTATAAACTCGATGAAGTGATTGACGTCAGCCTGCTTGGGCTCGCGACGTTCGGTGTGCTGCCCCCGAATGATGCTCGCATCGTCGAGACGGCAGAGGCCATCCGTCACGAACTCTTCTGTCGAACTCCGATTGGAGGCTTGGCGCGTTATCAGAGCGATCAGTATCAGCGAGAGAAAGATGTGCCACAGGATGTGCCGGGGAATCCCTGGTTCATCGCCACGCTCTGGCTAGCCGAATATGACATCATGCGGGCGGAGAACCTTCAGCAACTGCACGATGCGCTTCCGTGCCTTGAATGGTGTGCAAAGAATGCGTTGGTCTCAGGGGTGCTGGCCGAGCAGGTGCATCCCATGAAAGGGGATCCGCTATCGGTGTCTCCGCTCACCTGGAGCCATTCGGCCTTTGTGTGGGCGGTCCTGTTATACGTCGAGAAATTTTGCACGCTGGGAGGGGACGAATCGCCTGCCCCGAGCGAGAGTCGGGAGGCGACCGTCCTGCCCCCTATGAACCAGATCGGATCTGGCAGTAGGATTCCTGCCGACGGAAGGAGGGGGTATAGCACTAAACCGGTATACGGCAGACGAGATCATCGGGCATCTACGGACAATCGAGATTGAAACGAGCAAAGGCCTCGGGATTGCAGAGGCCTGTCGCAAGCTTGGGATCACGGAACAAACATAATGTCGCTAACAGCGAGAGTGCGGCCGCTTCCCTTGCGGAAGCAAGCTCTCGGGATTTTAACGTCTCTGACTAGGATTAGGATGAGGAACAACCGGTCGGTCCTTGTCCATCAGCGCGATGCTTCACGCGTCAGCATCGTCCGGATTTGCTACCACGCTGCTACCAGGACAGAACAAACTAGCCCCATCTGGCCCCATGTCGGGAGAGTCCTGGTTTGTTGTTTCTTGTGGAGTTCGGTTGTCTGAGGTTGGACTGTTGGAAATTCGTAAACCGCGATCGTGCCCAATTTGTCCTTTTTAGAAATTATCAGCCTAAATTCTCCACAAGTTGCTAGAGACTCAGAACCTCATTGACTCACCAAGAATATGGGGACTCTTTCGTGACTCATTTTCCACTTCATCGATTTTCTTGGCGAGTGCCATGTGGCGCCAAACTCTTGATGGAGAGAGGACCCTTGCTTGGATTATCTCCCCGATATCGGGAGAAAGTCTGACATTGTTGCCAGGGAATATGCTACAGAGTTACGTCGTTGTTCGTGTTCTGCAAATTGCGCTGGTCGTTGATAAACCAGTGATCGCAGGCCGTGTCTCCGTCGATGTTGCCATTAGCACCAGCCGTAAATCCTATCGATGACGCTAGCACACTAAAGCCGGCGCTGGTTGGCGCCACTGTGACGTTACAAGGTGTGGTCGCGGTTGAGCTGCCAGGAAACTGCGACGCCGTTGTGCCATCTCCATTACCGCCTACG
>NZ_CDLUDY010000270.1:0-3953 GCF_975968855.1 Petrachloros mirabilis | reverse complement strand
TCTTCCTCGCCTTCCAGCTTATTGGTCAGCTTGATCTTGACGCAATCACCTTGGTTTGCACGAAGGACCAAGGGCTGAATCCATTGCGCCTGCACACCGGGGATTACGGCACCAGGATCCCAGCCTTCCTTCTCGCGGGCCTCCCGATTCGTATTTTCCTCTTCCCGGACCTTGTCAATATTTTCATCCAGCACGTACATGTACCCGGGATAGAAGTCCAGCCACTGATTGAGCGTAATCTCGACATTGATCGCGGATACGTTGTACTGCTTCACCGGAGCTGTCGCCGGACACTTGCCCCCGCCGGCCATCGCGACCGGCTCCACACGAGGATCGGACATGAGCAACATATCCTGTCCACCAGCGCCGTACTGGTGCATCATGGACTGGGTGTTGAACATCCCCGTGTTGACGCTCTGCACCTGCGGATCATGGCTCATGTGCTCCATAATGCGCTGATGCTGCCGTTCGACCATCGTCGAACGATCGGCATTGCCTGACATCGTATCTTCGACGATCGTTTGCCCCTTGAGCTGCTCGGCCCAAGAAGGTAGCTGATGGTTCATCGCGACATGTGAAGAAGAATCCTCAGCGGAAGCGAGCGGGGCTCCGAAAAGGGCCACCGCTGCCATCACGCCGAGCATGCGGGTGGGAACACAAACCCGTGGCTTGTGGAAAAACATGGACCGGCCTCCTTGAGATGGTGAGTAAAACAACTGACAAAATAACTATTTGACGATAGGCAACCTCATCGACACGTTTGTACGAGCATCGCTACAGGAGAACTCGTTTTCTCCTCGACAAGGGAAGTGGAAAGATACTTAAGTTCGTCTGGGCTGTCAACCCTAAACGTACCCCCGAATTGGCAAGGACCATTTTTGATCATTCTCGACGAGTCCGGCAACCTGGCGGATAGCGACCGTCTTGAGTCTTTCGCCCCATGGGACGGCGAGGGCTTCTGTTCTTCTACGCCCTTTGAACTATTTATGAGATAATCTCTCTCATGTTACTGAAGCGCTGGTTTGTCGGCGATCCGCTGAAAACCACACAAGCCTCTCACGAGCGACTTTCGAAGACTCTCGCGCTCGCCATCTTTTCTTCAAATGCCATTTCGTCCGTAGCCTATGCGACGGAAGAAATCCTCCTGATCTTGATTCTGGCGGGGACCGCCGCTGTAGTCTGGTCGATTCCCGTCAGCTTGGCCATTCTGTTCCTGGTATTGGTTCTGACCATTTCCTACCGCCAGATCATTTACGAATACCCTGAAGGAGGCGGGGCGTACATCGTCGCACGTAGCAATCTTGGGGAAGTGCCGGCGTTGATTGCTGCAGCTGCCTTAATGATCGATTACGTCCTCACCGTCGCGGTCAGCATTGCAGCAGGCGTTGCTGCCATTACTTCAGCTGTCCCAATCCTGTTTGCACATCGAGAAGCTTTGGGGCTTTTTGCCATCCTCTTCATCGTCGTCATGAATCTACGCGGAGTGAGGGAATCGGGGAAATTCTTCGCTTTCCCCACATACTTCGCTATCGGTGCCTTGGGTCTCATGGTAGTACTCGGTACCATCCAATCCCTTTTCAGCCCGGCTGTAGTACCGGCGACGATTTCACCGAGGGCAACTGGTGCCGTCGAAGGGCTGACATTGTTTTTAGTGCTTCGCGCCTTTGCCGCCGGCTGCGCCGCAGTGACCGGTATGGAGGTCATCTCCAACGGCGTCAAAGCCTTCCGGCATCCGGAATCGAAAAATGCCGCGACAACCATGATCTGGATGTCGATCATTCTTGCCACGCTTTTTATGGGGATAAGCTGGATGGCTTACCACTACGGGATTTTGGCCAAAAGCGACGAAACGGTGGTCTCCCAACTTGCCCGTCTCACATTCGGCACGGGCGTGATTTACTATGCCGTTCAGGTCGGCACCATGATCCTTCTCGTCCTCGCGGCTAACAGCGCGTTTGCAGGGTTCCCCCACTTGGCGTCCATACTGGCCAAAGACGGATTCATGCCCCATCAGATGGCTTCGTTCGGCGATCGGTTGGTCTTCTCGAACGGTATCATTATCCTCGGATTTTTTGCATGTCTCCTGCTTGTCATCTTTCAAGGCGATACTCATGCTTTGATCCCTCTCTACGCCATCGGTGTGTTCGTATCCTTCACACTTTCACAAGCCGGCATGGTCAAGCGGTGGCTCGTCAAACAGGGAGAACACTGGCGAGGGAAATTGGTCGTAAACGGTGTTGGGGCTGTGACCACCGGCATCGCGACAATCATTATCGCCACAACCAAGTTCGTGCAAGGCGCGTGGATCGTCTTCCTGCTTGTGGCCCTGATCATTCTAATGTTCCGCAATATTCGTTCGCATTACAAAGCCGTTTCAGAACAAGTCTCGCTCTCCCGGGACTCACGGCCTCCACGCCCCCGCCGGAATATCGTGTTAATCCCGATCGGTGGCGTGAACCGTTCAGTTGTCCGGGCAGTCGATTATGCTCGCAGTCGGGGCGGTGAAATCAGAGCCATTCTTGTGGATGTGGATAAGGAAGAAACCGCCCTAACAGAAATTCAGTGGGCGCAGTGGGGTTGTGGAGTACCGCTGATCGTCCTCCCCTCTCCCTATCGTTCAATCCTTGGATCAATTCTGAATTACATCGAAGAACTGCGACAAAAGGACCCGGATTGCTGGATTACGGTTGTCGTGCCGGAGATTCTCCCAGCTCGTTGGTGGCAGAACATCCTTCACAACCAGAGAGCGCTCATGCTGAAAGCCGCCCTCCTCTTCAAAGATCGCGTGGTCCTCACCGACGTGCCATTTCATCTGACGAGGTAACTATGAGAACCCCTCAAGCCACAGAAATGAAGGGTGCACGGGTTAAGACGATCCTTTGCTTCAACCTCCTCGTTGCATTGTGGATGATCGGTTTATCGCCCGGCCAAGCGCTCGCCTTCAAGATCAAGGAACCCGCTCATGGGCAACAGTTAGAGCCCGGGAAATCCATCACGGCCCACGTAGATCTCGGGAATGATATCGGCATCGTGAAGGTCCGTTATTATTGGTACGGGGAACTTGACGAAACCCTCGTCGAACAAGATGACTTCGCACCGGCCGGAGAGCTCACGGCTCCCCTGGCGTTTGTCGGCCTCCCCCACACCGACCCGGCCTTTGGAGGGCCGCTTCTCGTTCCCAAAGAAGGCATCGGCCCGATGCGACTCTTGGCCGTGGCCGAAATTTCACAAGGACGCCTTGGTACGAGGTCTGTCTTCGACGAAATTATCGTAAACGTCGAACCAAGAGTGGTGCTCACCCGCATCGATTTTGAAACGGAAAAACCGCTCCTTCTTGGACGCACCGGACAATCGTCCTCATTCGGCGAGGCCGATTCGATGGGCAAAATCTTTGCCCTCCCGGTCGTTGCGGATTTTGCTGACGGCGTCACTCGAAACATTTCCTCACCTTCCACCGGGACCACCTACCAATCATCCAACCCAAAAGTGATCAAGGTGCTTACCGGCGGCATGCTACAAATTACAGGAAACGGCAATGCCGTCATTACCGTCAGCAACCGCGGGAAGCAGGCTCAACTGGATGTGGAAGTAAGCATGGACGACGAGGAACCAAACGAGCCGCCGATTGCCGATGCCGGAGCCAATCAAACCATGAAGGCGGGATCCAAAGTCAAATTGAACGGCCTGAAGAGCAGAGACCCCGAAGGGGAGGCGCTCTTCTATGCATGGAGTCAAATCCGGGGCAGTAAGATTTCATTGCTTGGCGTCAACAATTCTGAAGCTTCGTTCCTAGCCCCGCGGGTCTCGACGCCGAAATTATTTCGGTTCAAGTTGAGGGTGACGGATAAAAAAGGGGCGGATAGTTTGCCGGCGTTTGTGGATGTCACAGTCGAGCCATAGAATTTGGCGTAGGGGCGGGGCATGCTCCTCTGCTCGGGCGACCCGTAAGCAGG
>NZ_CDLUDY010000269.1:0-2256 GCF_975968855.1 Petrachloros mirabilis | reverse complement strand
GTGTGGGTGCATCCGGGGTTGGAGGCGGAAGAATCAGCCCCAACACCGAGGAACCGACGGAAGGAACTTGGTCGAAATGATCTTGGACGATGCGCATCACATCGATCGGGGCAGCGGCAGACCAGAGGGTGTCTGCGGCGTACCGTCTTTGCTCCGGAAAGAAGCCGTCCATGATGTCAAAAAGATCCTCGAACGTCATGCTGACGTTCAGTTTTTTCATCAAGTCTCCGCCAACCGGGCAGGCTGCAACATCAGATAGTGCCTCTTCCGCCTCTGAGTCGGAGTCGGCAAAAGCAGTCGCTGACACGATGCATACTTTCTCGCTTTGGTTTGCCAAAGCGTCGGGTGCGTGAGCAAACAACAAAATGAACTCCACTTTTCGAGGAAATGATTTTACCGCCTCCGTTGCCCACCGGACCACTTCTGAAAGCTTCTCCATGGGATACACCAGTGTGCTGGTAGTGTTCGCCTTCGGCTATGGATACAGTTTCAACCGGTAGCGGGTTGCAATGCCTAAAAATCCAGGACCGGCGCCGCGTGCCGCCCATAGTAAATCCGGGTTTTCCGTGTCACTCGCGGTGACAAGGCCGCCCTCAGCAGTCACCACATCCAAAGAAAGAAGGCTCCAGCAGGAAACGCCCCAATTGCCGGCGTTCCAACCAAATCCCCCTCCAAGAATAAAGCCGCTCAGCGGCACAGTGGAACAGTTCCCGACCGGAAAGGCGAGATCGTGGATAGCGAGTTGACTGGCAAGATCGCGATTGGACACGACGGGCTGCACGGTCGCCACCCTTGCCTCTGGATCGATGTCCACCCGGTTAAGGCGAGACAAGTCTAATAGAATGCCTCCCTGACGAATTGCCGGGGCACTCCAGTGGTGGCCGCCACCCCGCGCGGCGATCTGCATGTGCCGTTCCCGGGCAAACCGGACCACTTCGACAACATCGTTTTCGGAAGCGACCTGCACGATCATATCCGGATAACGCGCTGGCTTGCGTGCGTTCCAGACAAGAGCGCTTCATATCGACTCGTATTCGGGGTCCATTCGATAAACCACTCTCCCTTCAATTCGGTCTTGCAATGATTGACTACTCATATTTAGTTCCTTTCACGATATAGCACCCAAAGTTAGGCCAAACCCCCGGGTGTATTTACGATCCCCATCGACCACTGCCCCTGCTTGCTAGATAGGTAAGCGTTCCGATACCGGGCGAAGTCAGGATTTAGAACCGACAATGGGGCTACCGAATTTCCATTGATACTCAGTGGATCTATGCTTCTGACCTTAGTTGACACACAGAATGATGGTTGCTCTTCGTTCCAAGTGAAGCGAGTTCCTGGGGTAATGAGCCTCACCAGTCTCTTGATCTCAGGATGATCTGCTGACTGCAACTTTCTCCAGAGGGATTCATCCGAATCCCATAAGTCCGCCTCGCCGATAACCCCATACTGGTTAGCAGCCTTGATAGCCTCCGCTGTTAGTTGATAAAGGCCAACTTCACGGAAGCTCGACCAACTCGCACGATCTGCCTCAATGAATGTGTATGCCAACCACTGTGCGGCACCTGAATCGTTGACGGCAATCTGCCCCTCGATGACATCCAAGGACTCAATGGCTGTCCGTATTTCCTCGCTGTTCGCCAGTTTCAGGAATTCCAAGTCTCTTAGGAAGTAATCCAATCTGTCGGCACATAGAGCAGGGACGGGCTGTTCAAGAAGTGGGAACTGATCTTGATCCATGAATTCGCGCCAATCGCTTCCGTATCGATTCAAAATTGCCGGAATATCGGAGCTGCCAACAATCTCCATCTTCTTTTCTTCGTGGTAACGTTGTCCATTGTGGTCATCGAATACGAAATCGATGACATGACTGAAAGCCGTATGGCTGACGTCGTGTAGCAGCGCCGCAATCTGTTCTTCGACTGACGCACCGAGGCGGCGGACGAGAAGCATCACTCCCACGGAATGATCGAAGCGGCTGAACGAAGGCGTAATCCCTAGAAGTGCGGTTATGCCATGCTGTAAAATTCTCTTTGTTCTTTGCAACGCATCACTTGCAATCAAATCCCGTAGCACTGGCTCGGTAATCTCGACCTTCCCATATAGCTCATCGTCGCACTGCATTGGCCGTCAAAGACTCCCTATTGTTTGAGGCCATCCATTGATAGACAATAGCATTCTATCAAATTATCCTTGCGCCATTCTGTGATGAACGATCATGCGGGGGAGTTACGGCAGCCCTATTATGTTTGTGGG
>NZ_CDLUDY010000268.1:0-7700 GCF_975968855.1 Petrachloros mirabilis | reverse complement strand
CCAGCCGCCTCCATCACCTTGGCATTTTTCGTTTGATGGTCATAAATTGCCGTCGGTAACGGGATGAGAATCGCCGGCTTCCCACACGCCGTCAGTTCGGCAACGGTCATCGCTCCGGCCCTCGCGATCACCAGATCCGCTTCGTTGATTGCCGAAGGCATGTCGTACAAGAAGGGTGTCACTGTCGCTGTGACGCCGGCTTGTCTATACGCCTCCGTTACCCGAGCGTAGTCCGCTTCTCCCGTTTGATGCGTGACCGAGAACTGTGGATGCTGTTTCAACACCGGCGGTAATCCCTCAATCACTGCGCTATTGATGGCCCTGGCCCCCTGGCTCCCACCGAAGATCAAGAGATGCCGGCGGCCTGGCTTCTTCGAAATCCCAGACTCTTGCGCGAGACGTTCTAAAAACGCTCTGCGGATCGGCGTCCCGACAACCCGAACCTTCGCCCGATCAAACGATGCCGCTGCCGATTCAAACGCAAGGAACACACGCTGCACGAATGGACCGACCGCCTTGTTGGCTAACCCCGGATTCGCGTTGGGTTCCAAAATCACGCGAGGTACTCCAGCCAACGCTGCCGCCAGGACCATCATCGGACTGGTATAGCCTCCGACTCCGATAACCAACTTCGCCCCTCGACGCCGAACAATCCTCCAACATTGCAACAGACTGACCGGCATGGCACCGAGCCCCCTCACCAAACCCAACAGCCCTGTCCCCATCACCGGCTTGGCACCAATCAAAGCTAATTCGAAGCCCTCGTGAGCCAATACCTTCGATTCGAGGCCGCGTGACGTCCCGACGAATAGGACGTTTGTCGTCGGGTCGCGCCGGAGAAATTCGCGAGCCAACGCTACAGCCGGATAGAGGTGACCGCCCGTTCCACCCGCTGCAATGACGATGGTCATCAATGATCCGACTCACCACGCGCGCCTTTTGATCCTCCGGCCTGCCGATCCCTGGAAATGCTGAGCAACATCCCCACGCCGACGAAGCTGACGACAAGGGATGAACCCCCGTAGCTCACGAACGGCAACGTCAGTCCTTTCGTCGGCAGTAGTCCCGTCACGACGGCAGCGTTTACCAATGCCTGAAGGCCGATCAGGAGGGTAATCCCCATACCGAGATGTTTTCCGAATGGCACCCGCGCACGCGCTGCGATCTGGAATCCCCGCCAAACAAAGACGACAAACAGGAGAATGACCGTGGCAGTCCCTGCAAGTCCCAGCTCTTCTCCGACTAAGGCCAAGACAAAATCCGTGTGAGCCTCCGGAAGGAAGTAAAGCTTCTGCTTGCCCTCTCCCAACCCCACACCGAACGGACCGCCGCTGCCGAAGGCTAAGAACGACTGTGTGATTTGGAATCCGGCATCCGACGGGTCTTTCCAGGGAGCCAAAAAGGTCATCAACCGCTGACGACGATAACTTGAACTCAAGACCGCAAACGCGACCAGCGGCACAGCGCAGAGCCCCAAACTCATGAGATGCGAAATCTTGGCGCCGCCGAGAAAGAGCATGCCAACGGCAACCAGCCCCATCACCACTACCGTCCCGAGATCCGGTTCGAGCAGCACCAGCCCGCTGAGGATTCCGATCACGATCAATACCGGCACGAGCCCACTGCGAAAGAGCGTGAGTTTCTCGGCCTTCTTGGTCAGATAAGCAGCCACATAAATCACCGCCACCAACTTGACCATCTCGGATGGCTGTATTGAAATAGGCCCTAAGCGCAACCACCGCCTGGCACCCTTGGCGGCAATGCCCAGAGACGGCGCTAAAACTAGAACCAAGAGCATGATCGTACACAGCAGAATAGGAATAGTGAGCTTCTTCCACAGTTGGTAGTCGATACGCGACGTCAGATGCATCAGCAGGAAGCCGAATCCCAACCACGCGATCTGTCGCTTGAGAAAGAACTGCGGATCCTGAAACCGATTGCCAGCCACAACTGCGCTCGCGCTGAAGACCATCACCAGGCCGACCAAAGCGAGCGTAAGTGTCACGAACAGAAGTGTGTGATCCGTCGGCACGCATTGTTTGCGCTGCCGTTGACCGGGCGTCGGCCAAGGCAACGACAGGGTTCCTGCTGATCGAGAGGCCATCGCCTAGATCCACTCCTCTTCGCCTTCGCACGTTACTCCGTTAGATCGGCAACTGCTGCTTTGAATTGCCGCCCGCGGTCCTGATAGTCGTGAAACATGTCGAAGCTGGCGCAAGCCGGCGACATCAAGACGACCTCACCGGAAGAGGCCCCGCGGGCTGCAAGTTCGACGGCTTCACGCATGGAAGTGGTTTCACTTATCGCCGCCGCTCCGGCCCAGGCCCTCTTGAGAATCGGCGCGGCCTCTCCAATCAAGATGACCTGTTTGACCCTCTGGCGTACGGCTTCAGTGAGCCTGGAAAAATCCCCGCCCTTGTCACGCCCGCCGGCAATCAGCCATATTGGCTGATCGATTCCTTCCAACGCCTTCAACGTCGCATCTACATTGGTACCCTTTGAGTCGTTTACAAAGCGGACACCGCGACGCTCCCTGACCAATTCCAATGCATGTTCGAGTCCGGGGAAGGTCGACACAACGCGGCGAATCACCTCTGCAGGACAACCCCAAAGAGCCGCATAAGTGGCTGCGGCCATCACGTTATCGATATTATGGTGCCCCAACATGCGGATCTCGCTTCGACGACAGATCTCCTGTTTCGCACCGGTCACCGTCGTCACAATCCTGTCTCCGTCAAGAAAAGTGCCTCCATCCATTTCCGATCCGATCGTTCGCGTTCGGCTGAACCCAAGACGTTTCGCGCAGACACTATGTTGCAGTTCCGCCACTCGGGAGTCGTCAAGATTGAACAAGGCATAATCCCCAGCCGTCTGGTTTTCGAAGATGCGCCGCTTGGCCGCCACATATTCATCGATCGAGTCATATCGATCCTGGTGGTCGACCGTGACGTTGAGGATCGAAGCGATCCACGGATGAAATCGATCGATCGTTTCCAGCTGAAAACTCGACACTTCCACCACGAAATATTCGAATGGACAGGGCGCGCCCTGTTTTTGGGCTCGGAGGGTTGTCCAGGCAGCTTCGCTCAGCGCCGTACCGAGATTGCCCCCCACGAACGCGCGCTTGCCCTGTTCAGCCAGCATCTTCCCAATCATTGTCACTGTCGTACTCTTTCCGTTTGTTCCGGTCACGGCTAACATCGGCGCCGTCACGAACTGGGAAGCCAACTCCAGTTCACTGATCACCTTCACACCGCGGCGCCGGACCCGTTCAAGCGCCTCCATCCGATAGGGAACGCCAGGGCTGATGACCACGAGATCGGCTCGATCAAGGGACGTCTCGTAGCTCAAGCCGACATTGACTTGCACTTGCGTCCGATCGATCTTGTTCAGCATTGTCGTCAATTCCTCGGCTTCCTTCCGATCTGCAACCGTGACATGCGCGCCGGCCTCTTGCAGCAAATGACATGCCGCAACGCCGCTTCGTGCGAGCCCAAGCACCGTCACCGCCACACCAGTCAATTCCACCCTATCGACTCCCGTCGCGCCCGTCATCGCAACTTCAACGTGCTCAAGCTCAGGAGTGCCAACAAAATGGCGATGATCCAGAGACGCACGACGACCTTCGGTTCCTCCCAGCCTTTCATCTCGAAGTGATGGTGGATCGGCGCCATCAGGAATATCCGCTTCCCACGCGACTTGAATGAGACGACCTGGAAGATCACCGAAATGGCTTCGATCACGAACACTCCCCCGACAAGAAGAAGGAGCAGCTCATGTTTGCTGATCACCGCAACCGTGCCGAGCGCCGCACCGAGCGGCAACGATCCGACATCTCCCATAAAGACGGTCGCCGGGTAGGTGTTGAACCAGAGAAACCCCAGACTCGACCCCAATATTGCTGCGGTAAAAATCGCGATCTCTCCCGCGCCTTCGATGTGGGGGATCAACAAGTAATCGGACATGATGCGATGGCCGGCCACATAGGCGACGATGGTATAGGCCAATGCCGCGATCATGACCGGACCGATTGCAAGTCCGTCGAGTCCATCCGTCAAATTTACGGCATTAGAACTGCCTACGATAACGAGGACGATGAACACGACATAAAACCAGCCGAGGTCCGGCATGACATTCTTGAAAAACGGCACATTGAGTATTGTTGAATAACTGGGCATGAGATAAAGGACGACCGCGATCGCCAGTGCCAAACCGACCTGCGCCGCAAATTTTTGTGCCGCGGATAAGCCTTTGGACTGCGCTTTGATGAATTTCAGATAATCGTCCGTAAATCCAATAGCCCCAAATCCCAGAGTCGCCAGCATCACGAGCCAGACGTAAGGTTTAGTAATGTCCGCCCACAGAATCGTCGAAAGAATCACTGCAAAGATAATGAGCATCCCCCCCATCGTCGGGGTTCCGCTCTTCGCCAAATGAC
This sequence comes from Petrachloros mirabilis, assembly GCF_975968855.1. NCBI lineage: Bacteria > Bacillati > Cyanobacteriota > Cyanophyceae > Synechococcales > Petrachlorosaceae > Petrachloros > Petrachloros mirabilis. The sequence goes on along the minus strand of NZ_CDLUDY010000268.1, from coordinate 3,262 downwards.
GCTTGGGACCGTCATCCCGGATTTGCTGCCCGAGCTTGATTTCCTGGAGCTTCCGGATCAACCACGGCGCCAATACAAAGGCAATGAGAAAGGCCGTCACCGCCGCGTAGATGATTCGGAAACTGAGGTACCGGAAGACGTTGAGGAACCCGTATTCAGTATGTAACGGATAGAGCCAGATATAGAGCATGCACTCCTTCCGAGCCGACTGCGCCCGTCCCGCTACGACGCCTGCTTGATGACCGCTCTCATGCCGGTCAAGACCCGCACAATTTGTTCCATCTTCATGCCTCGAGAGGCCTTCACGAGTACCACATCACCCTGCCGAACCGTCTTGCGCAACCAGTCGGCGGCAGCCGAAGCATCGGGCAACTCCACGATTGACGAATCCAACATACCGCTTCGCCTGGCTCCTTCCGCAATCTCACGCCCCAACGATCCGCACGTAACAAGGCGCGAAAGGTTCAAGGTCGCAAGGAAGTGGCCTACCTCGCGGTGTAGTTGCTGCGTGTCACGGCCCAGCTCCAGCATGTCGCCCAGCACCGCCACCCGCTCCCGCGAAGGAGTCCACTCTGCCAGCACTTGAAGCGCAGCTTTCATCGACGCAGGATTGGCGTTGTAACAGTCGTTGAGGATTTGCACTCCGTGGTGCGCAACGATTTGTGACCGCATGGCTGCTGGGCGGAATCTTGCCAACCCCTGTGCAACAGTGGCGCCGGGAAGACTCAAGGCAAAACCTACAGCGGCGGCAGCCAGCGCGTTGGTGACATTGTGCAACCCGTGCACCTTAATCGACACTGGGGTATGCCGGCTCTTGCCTGGCAGGAACAGGCGGAAACTGGTTCCTCTCTTCGCATCGGAATGCACGTCAGCGGCACGAACGTCGGCGCGATCACATAAACCGAATGACACGACACGGCATTGCGCTCTGGATGCGAGGTAGTCGAAATATGGATCATCGGCGTTCAGGATTGCAGCACCGTCGGCCGGCAGGAGATCGAGCAACTCGGCCTTGGCCTGAGCCGATCCTTCCATGCTGCCAAAAAACTCCAGATGATCCGGACCAATGTTCGTGATGACGCCGATCGTCGGCCGGACGATCTCACACAGCCGCGTCGTCTGCCCCTGTTGGTCGACACCCATTTCTATGACGGCTGCCTCATAGCGGGCGGTCAATCGAAAGAGTGTATGGGGAACACCGATACGGTTATTTAAATTCCCTTCAGTTTTTAATGTGCGCCAGCGCTGCCCTAGCACGCTCGCCACCATCTCCTTGGTCGTCGTCTTGCCATTGCTTCCGGTGACGGCGACAACCGGAATGTCGAAGCGGCTCCGGTGATGCGTGGCAAGCTGTTGATAGGCGAAAAGAGGGTCGCGAACGCCGAAGAGAAAAGGCTCAGTGCGCTCTCCTGTCAAGGCTCTCGCACCCTTACCTTGCGGCAAGCGATATTCGTCATGCACGATGGCACCGGCTGCACCCTGCGCGAGCACCGTCGGAACGAAATCGTGGCCATCGAACCGTTCTCCCTGGAGCGCGACGAAGAGATCGCCTTTTCTGATCGAACGCGAATCGGTGCTGATGTGCCTGAACCGCCGTTTCGCCGAGGGCGAAGGATCACCCGCCAAGACTTTGACACTGATAACTTCACGCAATTCCTCAACTGTAAAAAGCGCCATCGATGCCTCTCGCTGTTCCACTTTTGGCGCGAATTGCCCAGTCACGCGCAATTCCTCAACTTCTGGATCGCTTCACGCGCTATTTCGCGATCGTCGAAATGTATCTTCTTTGTGCCGATGATCTGATAATCCTCGTGGCCTTTGCCGGCAATCAGTACGATGTCTCCTTTTCTTGCCAACTGTACAGCTATACCGATCGCTTCCCGACGATCAGGCACAAGCTGGTATTCAACGTGACTCCGTTGATGCAGGGCCTCGCGCACGCCGACCTCGACTTCTCGGAGAATCGCCATCGGATCTTCGGTTCGAGGATTGTCGGAGGTAAGAACGACGACGTCGCTGAAGAGGACGGCGGCCCGTCCCATTTTTGGACGCTTGCCCCTGTCACGATCACCTCCACAACCAAACACCGTGATGATGCGCTGCGCCTTAATCGCCTGGGCCGCAGTGAGCAAGCGCACCAACGCATCCTCCGTATGCGCATAGTCCACGACAACCATGAAATCCTGCCCGGCTGCCACTGATTCGAAACGCCCCGGCACATTGCTCACTCGCGACACGGACTCTCGAATCTGATCACACGTCGCCCCGGCATGGAGTGCGACACCGATCGCCCCCAATAAATTATAGACATTGTGTTCGCCCACCAAACGGCTTTCGACGCCAAAAGTCCCGGCAGGAGTGGCTGCAGTGAAAGTCGTTCCGCTCATGGTTAAACGAACCTGCTCCGCCTTCAAATCCGCACGGCTGTTGACCGCATAGCCCCAGACCGGAACTGAACAAGCCTGGACGATCTGATTCCCTTTAGGATCATCCATATTGATGATTGCCCGCTGACCACGCTTTTCCCCGCGACCGAGCCCCGTAAAAAGACGAAGCTTTGCCTGAAAGTACTGTTCCATCGTCTGGTGGTAGTCGAGATGGTCCTGCGTCAAGTTCGTAAATACCGCGGCATCGAACTCGCACCCAGCTGTACGATCCATCGCCAGAGCATGGGACGACACTTCCATCACGACACTGGTCAAACCTGTTTGAATCATTCTGGCCAGCAATCCTTGCAACTCCAACGCTCCCGGCGTCGTGTGAGATGCGGGGAGCATTTCCGATCCAATCTGATAGGCCACGGTTCCGATCAGTCCGACTTTCTTGCCGAGACCTTCAAGCAACGCCTTACACAGATACGTCGTGGTTGTTTTTCCGTTCGTGCCGGTCACACCGACCATGGCGAGATGCGACGAGGGATCGCCGTAGAAACGACCGCCGATCAGCCCCAATGCCTTTCGCGAATCAGCCACCAGAACCAGGGGAATGGAGCCAGTCTCTACAGACTCCTGGGCCATCACTGCGACAGCTCCGGCCTTTATCGCCTGCGGCACAAACTGATGGCCGTCTACGTGCTCCCCTTTGACGGCGACAAAAAGACTGCCCGGCATTACCGCACGAGAATCATCCGCGATCGCCGTTACCATGCGATCCATGGAGCCGCGCTGCTCAACTACATTGACCTGTCCGTTGAGGGCCGGAATCAGTTGCGCGACCGTAGGAGCCCGCTCTTTCATGCCCGCACTTACTCTCGTCCAACCAT